>DLCS01000272.1 GCA_002480735.1 Bacillaceae bacterium UBA7792
TATCTTTTTTATTCTGGCTCTCTTTTAAAATATTCCTTTTCAGAGGCGAAGCAAAGAAAATCGGTTTCAATTGTCGAGATGGAGGACAATGGTGCCTTCTCCGTACGCTATGTGTCGCTCAAACCCAAGCAGGATATGCGCGAGCTAGAAGGACACTTAGAAGAGCTCCTAGACCCGAGTTTTTACGAAAAAGAGAAGCTTGATGATTATCTAAAAATCACTTTGCATGATGAGGGTGCTCTGATTGACCCGATCAATAAATTACGCCAGGTCTATCCCAATGTTCTTCATTTAGACAGGAAGATCACTCTTACGGATATGAAAAAAATACAAGGCTTTTCATCGATAAGAGAAGAAAAAAAGTCGGAAATCGATCTATTTGCGCAATTTTATCAGGAGATGACCACCGCCGAATTTTCCGAGGATAAAAAGGCTGTCATGTCAGAAGTGATTCAGAATGTGCTTGTTGAGGAGGGAGCGAAATGAGGCCACTTAAGCTAACTATGCAGGCATTCGGACCCTACGCAAAAACAGAGACAATTGATTTTACGGAGCTTGGTAATCGAACGATGTTTGTCATTTCTGGAAAGACGGGATCAGGAAAGACAACGATTTTTGATGGAATTAGCTATGCCATCTATGGGAAGGCGAGTGGCGAGGATAGGAATGGGCCGGAGCTGAGAAGTCAGTTTGCAAGTGAGGACCTCCCAACGGAAGTGTCGCTACATTTTACCTTGCGTGGAAAAAACTACTTTATTCGACGCTCGCCTCAGCAGGAGAAGAAAAAGGAGAGAGGTGAGGGGTTCCGTACGATAGGGGCCACAGCCGAACTCTATCAACTTGATGAACATGGGGAAATGCAGCTTCTAGGTGCGAATGTGCGAGATGTTGATGAACGAATTAAAGAGATCATGCTCATTGACAGCAATCAGTTTCGTCAAATCCTTATGATTCCACAGGGAGAATTTCGGAAGCTATTAACCTCTGATAGTAAGGAAAAAGAATTAATTCTCCAACGTTTGTTCCATACGGAATTATATAAGCGGATTGAAGAAAAGCTGAAGGAGGAGGCAACCTCTTTAAAAAAGGCGGTGGAAAAGCAAGAAGAGGATCGAAATCAGCTTATTCGCAAAATCAGTGCTCTTTATAATCAGGATTTGCATGGCTATTTAGAGACAGGCAGTGTGAACGATGTGGTTATTTTTCCATTGCTTGAGGATGAAATAGAAAAGATGAAAGAGCATTTAGAGATCCTCAGCCGAGAAGTAAAGATGAAAGAGAAGGACAAGGAAGCCCTTGCGAAAAAGCTTCATGACGCGGAAAGCATCGTAAAGCAAATGAGAACAAGGGATGAACTAGGTGCAAGAAAAGCCGAACTAGAAGGACAAAAGGACCTTTTTGAACGGAAAGAAAAAGATATTGCTTTGGCTCACCAAGCAGCAATTTTGGCCAAGCAGGAGGAGCTATGCCAGCGCCTAAGCCGTGAGAAAAACTCATTACTGCAAGACATGGAGATTCGAAAACAACGAGTTGAGAACATTCAACTCCTTTTACAAAAAAGGGAAGAAGCATGGCTACGGGAGCAGGGACGTGAAGGGGAGAGAAAACAAGCACAGGAAGCCCTCCATTCCCTTCAGCAAATGAAAGAGGATGTGAAGTCCTTTGCCTTACTTGAAAAAGAAGTCCTTACCCTTGAACAGGAGCTTCTCGGATTTAAAGGTCAGCACAAGCTTGCAGAGGAAAACCTTCAAATGGCTGAGGAACGTTTGAAGACTCTTCAAGATGAAAAAGAAGCACTCCAAAAAACGGATCTGCTTTTATTAGAGAATGAACGACAGTTTGAAAAGCAAGAAAACGAAATGACTCTCCTCCTAAAATATGAGGCACAAGCTTTGAAATATCAGGAAAATATTGAGCTCCTGGCTAGAAAAAGAGGTCAACTCGGACAAGCCCAGCAGCGCCTTGAAGATGC
The DNA here is from genome assembly GCA_002480735.1 of Bacillaceae bacterium UBA7792. Taxonomy (GTDB): domain Bacteria; phylum Bacillota; class Bacilli; order Bacillales; family Cytobacillaceae; genus Robertmurraya; species Robertmurraya andreesenii. The sequence goes on from DLCS01000272.1 coordinate 1,973, forward strand.
TAAGAAATTAATCGAAGAACTCGAGCATCGATGGCTGCATGGTCAGGCGGCGAATCTTGCGAGTAAGCTTCGTGATGGAGAGGCGTGTCCAGTCTGTGGTTCAGAGCATCATCCACAACCCGCTGCTGCCATTGGTGGACAATTACCCGACGAGAAGGAACTGGAGGCAGCAAAAGCTCAAGTGACAGAGCTTGAGCGTGAGAGAATGGATGCAGAATCTGCTTTCTTAGAGGTTCAGTCCCGAGTTGAAATGATGGGAGAAACGATCAAGGAGCTCCATTCTGAAATCTTAAAGATAAGGGATGATTTTTCAGAGGAAAAACTAGAACCATTGAAAAATCATTTGCTAGATATGAAAAGGAAATTGCAAAAAGAGCAATCAAAGCTTAAGGAGGACCAATTAAAGCTTCAAAAAATGGCCGACGTCATTCAATCACAAGAGGAAAAGAAGAAAGACTATCAAAATAAAGTAGAAAAGCTTACGAAAGCCATCAACCAAACTTCAATTGCCTTTGCTGAGAAAAATACAAACTTCAACGGGATGAAGGCTCGTATTCCTGAGGATTTGCGTTCCATTCAGGCTTTTGAACTGAAATGGAACGAAGCCGTCCGTAAGCAGGAGATGCTCCAAAAGCAATTTGAGAGGGCCCAGTCGGAATTTCTTGAAACAAAGGAGCAACTTACATCTGAGGAGGCAGGGTTTGTAACGGTAAAACAGCATGCTGCTGATAAAGAAACCGAATTGAATCAGGAGAGAGCCATTTTCTTGAATCAGATGAGAGAGCAAGGCTTCAACACCTACAAGGAATATGAAGCGGCCAAAAGGACGGAGGCACAAATCCAACAGCTGGAACGAGAGATTCGCGAATATCGGGAGAACCTCCGCTCTGTTACAGACCGCTACCAGGATTTATACGAAATGCTGAAAGATGTGGCTGTACCTGATTTGGAGGGGCTAGCGCTAGATCTTAAAGAGATTCAAGATCAAATAGCAGAGCTTAATCAAACATACACCGATCTTCTTATCAAGAAACGTGATAATGAGAACATTCGGGATGGAATTGTACGAATAAATGAAGATTTGAAGATAAATGAAGAAAGATATAAGCTCGTTGGCGAGCTATATGATATTTCTCGTGGACAAAATCAGTTGAAAATAACCTTTGAACGCTATGTGCTAGCAACATTCCTTGATGATATTCTCCACGAAGCGAATATGCGCTTATTAAAGATGACCAGCGGTCGCTACCAAATGATTCGTAAAACCGACCGGGCGAAAGGAAATGCACAAAGCGGCCTCGAACTTCTCGTCTTTGATCAGTACACCGGACAGGAAAGACATGTGAAAACTCTGTCTGGTGGAGAAAGCTTTAAGGCGGCGCTATCATTGGCGTTAGGACTTGCCGATGTTGTGCAAAACTACGCCGGCGGAGTTTCCCTCGAAACCATGTTTATTGACGAAGGTTTTGGTACGCTCGATCCCGAGTCATTGGACCAAGCGATTGAAGCGTTGATCGATATCCAAAGCAGCGGTCGTCTAGTCGGGATTATTTCCCACGTGCCAGAATTACGGGAAAGAATTGATGCCCGACTTGAAGTGACAGCAACACAGACAGGTAGTACAACGGAGTTTCATTTCTTGAGTTAAATGAAGAGAGTTTATCATGAAAATGAGCCAAATTTGTTAGCCTGCAGAATTTTTCTGCAGGTATTTTTTTGTTTTTATGCTTAGAAGATGCTGTGAATTAAGATTGACTCTATTCAAAATCAGGATATTTGCGCAAGTTTTGATTTATTTGCGAAATTGTGGATATATTTGCGATAATAAGTTTATATTTGCGAAAAATCCATTTTATTTGCGAAACACCAATTTGCTGAGAAAGAGGGATGTGGATTGGATACTCTTTTTGGCCACCATTATGAGCTTTTCCCTTTCAAGCTTTTCTCCATTTCACACCTATTGATGCTTGGTGTTTTTGTTGGAGTCAGTGCCTTCTTGGCCATCTATCGTACAAAGCTTGCTAAATATGAGTTAGGACTTATAATCTTTCTTTGCAGCGGATTGTTTGTGCTGGAATCACTGTACCATTACTGGCTATACAAGGACGGCTACTGGGATATTTCATTTGCTTTACCACTTCAGCTCTGTTCGATTAGCTTACTTCTTTGTTTACTTCTCCTTCTGACAAATTCTAAATTACTTTTTCAAATCGTCTATTTTCTTGGAATTGCAGGAGCATCACAAGCACTAATTACGCCTGAATTATTTTTTGGCTTTCCTCATTTTCGCTTTTTTCAATTCTTTATTACCCACATTCTTATAATCTGGGTAGCCCTGTTTTATGTGTTTGTAAAAGGTTATAAGATTACAAGAAAAGGGATGTGGCAAGCCTTTGGATTTCTTAATATTGCTGCTTTCACAGCGTTCTTTGTCAACAGATTAACCGGTGGAAATTATATGTTTTTGTCACAAAAGCCTTCAAATCCGTCACTACTAGATTACTTAGGTCCTTACCCGTTTTATATACTTGTATTAGAAGGCATTGCGCTGGTGTTGTTTATCATTTTGTACCTTCCATGGAAAAAAAGGAGTTGAACATGTTTGCGGAAAATGGGAAAAGTCGGGGTAAGCTAACACCGAAGTGATTGGGTAGACCAGATATGGACGGGGTCATCACTATCTATTTACTTCATTAAAAGTAATAGCGATGACTCGCTCCGTTTTCTTATCAAATTCAATGTTCACTAGTACTCCAAACTCCCTTTCTCCCTCTCTTAGCCAAAGCTTAAATTTTTCCATCGTGGTATTAATTTCGCTCATTCGACCAATATGCTTATAGTCAACTATGTCGGCCTTCGGGTATTTCTCTTTCGTTTTCTCCATCGCCAGCCTGCCCCATTTCGCATACAATGGCTCCGCGGTCACAATCGGTTTTTCATGAATAGAGGAAATTGAATATACAGTTAAGAGTATGATACATAAGAAGATTTTTTTCATAGGCTCCTCCTTTTAAGTTAGGTTTTTCTAATTAACGCAACTCTATGACAAAAAACAGGGATCTATAGGTCATAAACAGAAGATTTACATATAGTTCTAAAGAGGAGGTATACCATGCTAGAGATACAAGAAATCAATGGAGTTGTTTGTGCAAGGGGAACCACAAATCCAAGTAGAGGAAGTATAGATATTTCGGCTGTCGATTTCTGTGCAGAAGATGGAGAATATCCGCTATATCGGCAAATAGTGTGGGGCGGTAGGGAAGCATTTACAGCGCAACCATTACCAAATTTTTTTCAATCGAGAACGTCCAAGTGGGAGGCAATCTACACACCTGACCATGCTTTTGATCATGTAGCCTTGTTGAATCATGATAAGGGGATGCTTTTTTCGGGTGATCTTTATGTCAAACCAAGACCGAAAGTCATGCTTAGCTTCGAATCCGTTCCCGTCATCATGGATTCCATCCGTAAGGTGTTGACCTATGACTTTGCGGAAATGTTTTGTAGTCATGCTGGCTACGTCCATAATGGCAAGGAGATGCTACGAAAGAAACTAGATTATATGGAAAATATGAGTGAACAAATTATAGATTTGTACACACAAGGCTTGTCAGATAAGGAAATTCAAGAAAAACTAATGCCAGGTACAAACCCGATTATTCAACTTTCAGACCATGAATGGGATACGATGCATTTCATTACCTCTGTTCTCAACCATTATAGGAACAAACAATAGAATCCTTGAAAGATTGGCCTTTTCAAGCTAAATTAGAAGGAGAACATCGAAGGAAGTGGCCATAGGAATGAAAAGATATTTTACAATTGGAATGGCTGGTCATATTGACCATGGGAAGACGACGTTGACGAAGACATTAACGAATGTTGATACGGATCGTCTAAAATAGGAGAAAGAACGGCAAATCTCAATCGAATTGGGGTTTGCACCATTATATGAGGATGAGGAAATTCAAATTTCTGTTGTCGATGTGCCGGGCCATGAGCGTTTTATTCGGCAAATGATTGCTGGTGTCGCTGGGATTGATCTAGTGGTGCTTGTTGTCGCGGCGGATGAAGGAGTCATGCCGCAAACGAGAGAGCACTTAGATATTCTTGGATTTCTCGGGATTAAGAATGGCATCGTGGCGATTTCGAAAATTGATCGTGTGGAAGAAGAGTTTATCGAACTGGTTAAAGAGGATATTCGTGAAGAATTACAAGGAACCGTGTTTGCGGAAGCTCCACTTGTGTTAGTCGATAGTCTTTCTAATAAAGGGATTGACGATCTCAAAGAACTGATCATACATACATTAAAGAAACAAGAAATGCGCGATGTAAAAGGAGCGTTTCGACTACCTATTGACCAGGTTTTTACGGTAAAAGGTCAGGGAACGGTGGTTAGGGGAACGGTCTATGAAGGGAGAGTTGAGGAAGGACAGGCTCTCACTGTGATGCCAAAGGGTCTTGAGGTCAGAGCAAGACAAATTCAAGTTCATCACAAAGCTTCAAAGGAAGCCTTTGCTGGTCAACGGGCAGCGATTAATTTGTCCGGTGTTGCGAAGGAAGATCTGGAACGGGGAGATGTGCTTGTTTCCTCGGAGCATTTTAATGTAACGAGAACGATGGATGTGGCCATTCGTGTCGTTGAGGATTTAGATTACATGGTGAAACAGCGGATGCCGATTAAATGTCACATCGGAACAGCAGAAGTAATGGGTCGCATTGTCTTTTTCGACCGTAATGAGCTAAAAGAGGAAACCGGTGAGATTCTTTGTCAAATCCGTTTGGATGAAGAAATTGTTGCGAAGCGTGGGGACCGTTTTATTTTACGAAGT
>DLCS01000026.1:0-6364 GCA_002480735.1 Bacillaceae bacterium UBA7792
CCGATTTTCCTGCCCTCAAGGACCCGTTTGGCAATTTGTACAATCGCCCATAAATCCCATTTTGCTTCTCCTGGTGGCTCTGTACATTTTTCAAACACATTCGTTCTTCGCTCAGCATTTCCGAATTGTCCTTCTCTTTCTACCCACATCGCTGCTGGGAAGACAACATCCGCCATTTCAGTTGAGCGTGTTGGGTACACCTCAGAGACGACAATGAATCCATCAAGTACACCCTTACCATCTGGATCGTTTCCTCTAAAACGGTTGAGCTTTGGCATCGTTTGTCCCCAGTTATTAGACATGCTCCAAAGGAATTTCACATTTCCTTTTCCTAATTCACGGAACATCTTAACAGTATGATAGCCTGGCTTTTCGATAGGGTCTAAATAACCTTTCGGCAGATTCCAGATTAATTCTGTATAATGTCTATGCTCAGGGTTAGCAACTACTAGATCAGAAGGTAGGCGGTGAGAGAATACTCCAACCTCCCTCGCTGTTCCACAAGCACTTGGCTGTCCAGTTAAAGAGAAAGGTCCATTTCCTGGTTTGCTAATTTTTCCGGTTAAAAGATGAATATTGTAGACAAGATTATTGATCCATGTTCCTCTTGTATGCTGATTCATTCCCATCGTCCAAAGGGACATGATTTTCTTCTTCGGATCAGCGAATTCCTTTGCTAATGCTTCAATATCGGCAGCAGGGACACCTGAGATCTCTTCTGCTTTTTCGAAGGTATATTCACTTACCATCTGCTTATATTCTTCAAAGCTGATCTCCCAAGCCTTGTCAGCTGATTTTCCAGGTTCCGTTGCATCATAGTCATCTTTGATGGAATGGCCAAGATTTTCTGTGCCAGCCTTGAATTTTAAATGTGTGTCCACGAACTTTTTATCATAGAGTTCGTTTTGAATTAAGTAGTTGGCAATCGCATTAGCAATCGCTAAATCGGATTGTGGTCTAAACACCATGACGACATCAGCCGTTTCTGACGTTCTTGACCTTCTTGTCGTAATATCATAATGCTTGACACTTGGGCTGCTTAGCTTATGGGCAGTTAGGCGGGAGTACAAGACTGGGTGCATCTCTGCCATGTTTGCTCCCCATGTAACAAAGACATCTGCTTCATCCAAATCACGATAGGAGCCCATTGGCTCATCTGATTGGAAGGTTGTCATAAATCCAGTTACCGCACTGGCCATACAGAGACGAGCATTCGGATCAATATTATTGCTTAGGAGCCCTGCCTTCCATAACTTAACGGATGCGTAGCCCTCCATGATGGTCTGCTGTCCAGAACCCCAAAAGGCTATGGATTTTGGATCCTTATCATAGTTTTCCTTAAGCTTGCTTGCAACGAGGTCAAGTGCCTCCTCCCAAGTAGCCTCTCTGAAGCCTTCCATCGTTCCTTTCTTCGACTTGTCTTCCCGGATCAGCGGCTTTGTTAAGCGGTCCTTACCGAAGAGAATTTTTCCGACATAGAAGCCCTTAATACAATTTAGGCCTCGACTTGATCGGTTATCTGGATCACCTTTCGTTGCGACAACTTTTCCATCCTTAATTCCGACTAGAACCCCGCAGCCTGTACCACAAAAGCGGCAGACCGTCGACTTCCATTCATCCGGCTCTACAGTCTCTTGGGCAGTAGCAGTTGAGGTTTTTGGCTTCCCCTCTTCCTTTTTACAGCCAGCAACAGCTAAAGTAGCGGAAATTGCCGTAGCCTTTAGCAAGCTTCTTCTTGTCAGTTCCATGATTCCTTTTCCTCCCTTTTTTGTAAGAGATTAATCAAAATGATAATTTTAAAGTGGTAATTGCCACTCGATTCCAGCAAGTGATATTGCAAAAAAAATTAGAAGATCCCAGATATCTCACGAGGCTTGACTCTAATGGCCAAAGGATTGTCAATGACACAGCGTTGCTCGCATATCCCACAGCCGACACATTTCTCCTCATCGATCACTGGAGCAAAAATGGCATGGATGTTATCATCTGGCTTTAGATGAATATCAAGCTTGATCGCTTCATCAATTAATGGGCACTCGCGATAACAGACCTCGCAACGCATCCCTTTGTATGCGATGCATGCCTCAGTATCAATAACTGCCACACCCATATTGACATCGCTTACATCCGAGATCCCATGCAGGGCATCTGTTGGACACACTTCCACACAGGGAAAATCCTTGCATAGCATACATGGACTCTCACGTGCTACAAGATAAGGAGTGCCTATTCCGAGCCCAAGCTTCTCAGTTCCCATGAGAATCGAATCATACGGACAAGCTTGGTTGCATTTCCCACATCGTATACATAATGCAAGAAATTCATCTTCATCTGCTGCCCCCGGCGGACGTAAAACTGCCTTACTTCCACCCTTCATCATATTTAGGAGCTCATACGCTGCAAAACCACCGATCAGTAATTTAGCAAGCCCTTTCCCTTTCATAGCCTCACACCCTAATTTTGTTAAGTGGCTTATTCACATGTTAGATTTTTCCCACAACTATTTCTGTGATATTTTCCACAAAGTCAAAAAGTTCACAAATCTCTAACAATCTTGTCCAAATTCCAAACAAGAGGGGCGAAAAAATAAGTTCACAATATATCCATAGTATTTTCATCGCTAATTACTTATCTTTAATGATGGGAGGTTGTGACGTGAAAAAAATATATATTATTTGTGGAGTTGTAGTAGCTATCGGTATCATTGCTGGAATATCTTTTTTCATCATTCGAGATCAAACATCTGTTATTCCTGAAAATATCGAATTAGTCACGATGAACAATGAGCAGTATAAGTTCTCTGAATCGGAAAAGAAAATGAAGGTCGTTGAGTTTATGTACACGAATTGTCCAGACATTTGCCCAACAACAACTCTGAAGATGAACATGCTGAAGAAGGATTTACAAGATGCTGGAGTATTTGGAGATAAAATTCAATTCTTGACCATTACGATTGACCCTTATCGCGATACGCCAGAGGAACTAATAAAATATATGAAGAATTTCGAAGTGGAAGATGATAGGAATTGGATTTTCCTTACTGGTGACCAAAAGAATATTAAGAGGGACATCAAACAAATTGAAGAATTAGCTGGGACCTTTCAATTCCAGTTCAGAGATCCAGGTGATGGATTCTTTATTCATTCCACATTCGTTTACCTATTAGATGAAAACAACCGTTTCATCAAACGTTTCCCAATGGGAGAAGAGTTCAACAGAAAAGAAATATTCGACAAAATTATGAAGAAGCTTGACTAATGAAGGCTCATTTCTTAATACAAGGCTGGGTTAATGTTCAGTTGTAATATTAGCCATATGTGTGAACGGGTTTTGCTCGGTACGAGCAACGTAGTGAACACATGCACATATGGCGGTATCAAGAGCAACATTAATATTTAACAGCACCTAATACAAAAAGGAAGCGATGTTCGCTTCCTTTTTACATTATGCGATATTTTGCTGTTAGAAAAAAGCCAAACTAATTCGATGGAGCCGCTTGCTGCTTTAGAACAATGAGTGTCTTAGAGCGAGGTTTTGTGATACTTGCCTTAATACCAGATTTTTTTAGACGATCGACGAGCTCAATTAATTTCTTCCTGTCCATCTCCAAAACTCCTTTTCCGTTCCTTGTTGTCTTTATTGTAAACAACAAATATGAATAAACTATGAAAAAATGAAAAAAATTTATTAAGGAGTTAATTTTAATTTCTTTCCTTTATAGTTCTGAATGGTTGTCTCGTGATAATCGCCATCTACCCAGGATTTCATTTGGTTATGATACCAATCATTGAGCACATGAACGGATTGCCCTGGCCCTACTAGATGGTAACCCTTCGTAAGATCATCGGTATCGATGACAAATCGCCATGAGCCCCCGTGATTGACCGTACCATCATCCTTAAATGCCGCTGCCTGAACCGTTACCTGACTACCACCGACTGGCATTCTTCCACTATTGTTGAAGAGAACGTTTAGCGGGCTAACACTGGATAGCGGATGCGGGAAATAGACCTGGTGATAGTCGCCCCATTTCCATTTTTCCATCTTCTTCCCGTACTCTTCTTCCAAATCAGAAAGCACGCGGAGCAGAGATTCCTCCAAGACCTTCTTCAATCCACCATGTTCGTCTATCCATGGACCAGGGGTGCCCGATGCCGCTCTACGAATCAATTCGTCCACAGCTTGTCTTCTTCCACCGAAGAGTCCTAATGTTTCCTCTGGAATCTCTTCTTCAAAGAGAACATCCTGAATCTCTCTCGTCCATAGATTAAAAATAAGTGGTGCAGCTCTCTTGGCATCGTCGACAAAATCCCAATCCTTTAAAATTGACAGGGCTTCTCGTACTCTTGTATCCTTTGAATCTTTTAGCTGCTCCGTGAATAATGGCACGAACTCTCTAGCTTGTAGATTCATTTTATCCATTTGGAGTGCCATCATATCTTCGACAGTGATTTTGTCATCCTTGGATAAAACCTCTTGGATTCTCATCTGCCGGAAGGGCTGTGCCCAATCATGGCTGATATGGTACGGATACTTATCGCTAATCACCTTATTATTTGCTGTAGAAATGAAGCCTTCTTTTGGATTGACGACGGTTGGCAATTCGTCAAAAGGAATATAATCAACCCAGCCATACTCATCTGTCCAGCCTGGAACTGGCAGAAGTCCATCCCCTTTTTTGCGAATCGGAATTTTCCCGTTTGCTTTGTAGGCAATTGTTCCATCCTTAGCAGCAAAGACGAAATTCTGTGTTGGCGTATGAAATCCTTCGAGCGCTTGCTCAAATTCATCCCAGTTCTTCGCCTTATTCATATTCATCACAGCCTCAAGCTCAGTCGACGGCTGCAGTGCTGTCCATTGGAGAGAAAGAACGTTCTCCTTGCCACTTTCGGCAGCGAACTCGGAAATGACCGGGCCATGGCGAGTGACCACAACCTCATAATCTTCGGGCTTTTCATCCTTTATCTTGATTTCATATTTAATTACATCCGCTTTTTCCCACTTGTCATTGTAAAGAAATTCATATTTATTGTCCGGGTTTCTTTTTTCAATATACAAATCTTGAACATCTGGTCCTGTATTTGTTACTCCCCAGGCAACATCCTCATTATGACCAAGAATGATTCCTGGAATGCCTGCAAAGATGACGCCGCTCACATTGACGGTTGGAGCTTCCAAATGCATTTGATACCATATGGAAGGTGTTGATAATGATAAATGAGGATCATCTGCTAAAATCGGCTTCCCTGACTCCGTTCTTTCCCCGCTCACAACCCAGTTATTGCTTCCGTTAAATTCATGAGGAATCACTGCGGTTGCGAAGCTTGACTCAATATCGAGCTCATTCTTACCTATTATATAAGGCGCATTTGTAGGATATGTAGGGAATAAATCTAGAGCTTTTTCCTTTGGAAAATTCTGTAATAGATAATAACGAAACGCTTGATTCTCCCAATGCCCTCCTAAATCAAAGGCCATGTATTTCCCAATGGTTAAAGAATCTACAGCTGTCCATTTCTCTGGCGTATAGCCTAGTAGCTTAAATTCAAGCGGCCACTTTCCATTTGCTTTCAATTCTTCTATATACAAATTGACCCCTTCTGCAAACTTCTCTAGTACCTTCTTCGCCTCCTCTGAGTATCCTCCATAGGATGCCTCGGCCGCTCTTCTAAGGCCAAGCGTGAGAAAATACTTATCATTGTTCAGTGCTGCTCCTCCAACCACTTCACTTAAACGGCCAGAGGATTGGCGCCGACTTAAATCCATCTGAAATAAGCGATCCTGGGCTTGAACATAGCCTTGCGCTACATAAAGATCGTCCTCATTCTCCGCACGGATATGTGGAATTCCATTCTGATCCCTGACCACTTCGACAGGATTCTGTAGTGCGGGTAATCTTATCTCCCCTTCCACAACTGGATGTGTTCGAACAATATAAGCATAGAGTCCTATCACAAGGACAATGATCAATACCACTAAACTGACCCCAGCCCAGCCTAATATTTTTCTCCAGTGTTTCCCCTTTCTTACTGTTGTTTCTAATGATGCTTCCATCGTTATTCCCCCTTTGTTCGAGACTATTTTCGACTGCCTGGTAAAAAGAATGATTTTTTAGAAAATAGTCCACCTAATCATTTCGAGAAAAAATGGTGAATTCCTTCATTATTTCTACTAAAGGTTATTTTCGTACAGCTTGTGGTTTTTGCAATGGTCCAAGTGCCGACCATTGCCTTTCATACTAATTCTGTACCACGCACGAAGGAGGATGGCCCTTTTCTCGTTCTTTTGATCATTTAACTGCTGGAAGAATTTTAATTTCGTCTATAGTTCTCATTCAAAAGCAACAAAGATTGAGAAAAGAGCC
>DLCS01000026.1:6469-6671 GCA_002480735.1 Bacillaceae bacterium UBA7792
CAAAGATTGAGAAAAGAGCCATTCTTAAAAAAGACAATCCTCCCTTTCTAGTGGATAAGATGTTATAATGTGAGATATTGCTTATTTGGAGGCTAGATGAATCAATGATTACTGTTACAGATGTTAGTTTGCGATATGGCGATCGGAAGCTTTTTGAAGATGTGAATATCAAATTCACACCTGGAAACTGCTATGGGTTGAT
>DLCS01000006.1 GCA_002480735.1 Bacillaceae bacterium UBA7792
ATGCTTATATGGCTGTACCAAATTGATCGCCTCCTCTATACTAGTTGCAAAAACATCCACTCACATTCTATCAGTTTTCTACTTTTCCTTCAATATTCGAAATAATCGATTGTTTAGAGTTGAAGGAAAATTAATAGAGACAGGTTAAGAAACCCTGTCTCTATTGATGGCTGTTTTTCGTACGGATTGTTGTTTTGCAATGGTTTTAATGCCAACCATTGCGTTTTGTACCAGACATGGCACACGGATTAAGAAAGCAGCTCTTTTCTCCGTTGCTTCAATGGATAAATTGCATAAAATTAAGTTATATTTGATTCATCTTTTGTCCAAAAGCGACAATGTTTGAGAAAAGAGCCTTAATGATAGATATGCACAAACGGTTCTTTCTGATCGACGTCTCGGACGATCAATGCCTCCTGCCCATTTACGGAAGTAATATTAACCTCTACCGAAATATAATCTGGAAAATGCTCAAGTACCAAGCCGGCAACATACTGCGTAAAGCCAACCGCTTCGGCTTTTCCATAGAATTGCATATTGATGTTAATGTTCAATTCCTGGAGCTCATTATCGATGTAGAAGGCCCTTCCTGTGACCCCATTAAAATTAGGGAAGTACTCCTCCACATCCTGCTTAAAATTCGAAAAGGCTGTTAAGTCATCACGGTGGTTTTTCGTCGCATCATCGGAAGGAAACAATACATAATCTTCCTTCACATTCTCCCAGCCACCAATTTTGGAGCTTCCTTCTCCGACATTGGCATAGGCAAAAAAGTTCCCTGGCACGACACTAGAGCGGCTTTCCTGCTCAAAGAGAGCAATCGTGATTGGGACCTTTTCTAGGCCTTTGATATGCCGTAAGCGTCCCACGACTTCTTCTGCAATCTTTTTGCCTTCCTTATCAAGCTTTTCGTGTGAAATCTTCTTTTCGTAGGTTGGGCCATATTTAATCTCCTGATAGTAATGAACACTATTTAGAGCTAGACCAATAACAACGCCACCTAGACGAGCTGTTCCATCTTCTCCTTTGACTAGGTAATTATGCTCGAGAATATGAGCCAAGTAAATTGGGTTCTCTTCATTCCTCGTTTTTGCATCACCAACACCAGGATCGACCGGATTTAGACCAATATTTTCTTCAGGCTTCATCTTCTTCGCCTTTACTTGTTCATCCGTATATTCACGGTTCAACCAAAGCTTTACCTTTTTTCCATCAAGATATTGACCTTCCTGAAACAAGTATTTATCAGGGCTGAATGTATTTCGAGCAATTCGCATCAGACCTGTTTCAAATTCATCAATATCATACCGTGTATTTAGCTGACCCACTATCACTCCTCTAGCTTCTGAAGGCTCGAAGGGTAAAATCGTTTGATAATATTGATCAGAAATTTTATATTTTGGGATAATCGCTTTCTTTTTCGAATCGTCCTTCTCCTGAACAATCTGCTGATCCTTCTGGAAATTAGGGGCACAGCCCGTAAGGAGCAGGACAAATGCTAAAACGACCACTGAGATTTTTCTCATGGTACTTACACCTCTTATTGTATCTTCATTTTCAATTTGAGCTTTCCAATTCTTCCACTAGTTTCTCCTCATTCCAAACCTCAATGCCTAGCTCCTCTGCCTTTGCTAGCTTTGATCCAGCATCGGCCCCAGCAATGACTAAGTGGGTCTTCTTACTGACACTTCCTGCAACTTTCCCTCCAAGGCGCTCAATGGCTTCCTTTGCTTCATTCCTTGTCAGCTGTTCGAGCTTTCCAGTTAGAACGACTGTCTTTCCTGCAAAAAAGGAGGATGAGTCCTCAACAGAAACTGCTTTGGGTCCAGTGTAGACCATATTTACCCCGAAGTCAGCCAGCTCTTTAAGCAGCTCCTTCACCTCGTCAAGCTCAAAATAAGAGACGATGGAATCGGCCATTTTGTCTCCAATCTCATTAATGGCTGTCAGTTGTTCATAGGTGGCATTAGCAAGCCCTTCCATCGTTTCAAACTCCATTGCTAACGTCTTTGCCGCCTTCGCACCAACATGTCGGATGCCTAGCCCAAAGAGCAGTTTTTCTAGAGAATTACTCTTCGATGCTTCGATGGCCTCCAATAAATTATTGACTGATTTTTCACCCATTCTCTCAAGCTCGAGAAGCTGTTCTCTCTTTAGCTTGTAAATGTCGGCTACATCCTGGATAAGCTCTGCTGCGAATAATTGACTAATGACCTTTTCCCCAAGTCCGTCAATATTCATTGCATCTCGTGAAACAAAGTGGATTAAGCCCTCGCGAATTTGCGCCGGACATTTCGGATTTATACAACGAAGGGCCACCTCTCCCTCTAAGCGCACGAGCTCACTTTCGCACTCCGGACAATGAGAAGGCATTTGAAATTCTATTTCTTCTCCAGTCCGTCTTTCAATGAGGACATTCACGACCTCTGGAATGATATCCCCTGCTTTCTTGATAACCACCTGATCGCCGATTCGAATGTCCTTCTCTTTAATCAAATCCTCATTATGAAGAGAAGCTCTTTGCACGGTTGTTCCGGCCACTCGCACAGGCTCTAGAATCGCCGTAGGAGTAACAACCCCCGTCCGACCGACGCTAAGCTCAATACTTTTTAGGGTAGTGACGACTTCCTCAGCAGGGAATTTATAAGCGATGGCCCAGCGAGGACTTTTAGCAGTAAACCCAAGCTGCTCCTGCTGCTCTAAAGCGTCTACCTTGACTACTAATCCATCGATTTCATAGGGAAGCTGAGGCCTTTTTTCCGTCCATTCTTGGACAAACTGAATGACCTCATCTATTGTTTCACAGGTTCTTCTTTCTTGGTTTGTTTTAAAGCCGAGCTGATCCAAAAACCTTAGAGCGCCGCTATGTGAATCAACATCGAGTTGAGCGGTATCGGCAATACTATAAAGGAAGATATCGAGATTCCTTGATGCGGCAATTTTTGTATCCAGTTGCCTTAAGGAGCCTGCAGCCGCATTGCGAGGGTTTGCAAATGGCTCTTCCTCTCGCTCCATCTTCAGTTTGTTTAATGCTTCAAATGAGCGCTTTGGCATAAACACTTCTCCACGAACCTCAATCGAAATATTCTCCTTCAAGCGAAGTGGAATGGAGCGAATCGTCCTCAAATTGGAAGTGATATCCTCACCAATGGTGCCATCCCCACGGGTCGAGCCCTGGACAAACAGGCCATCTTCATAGCGTAGTGACACAGCTAATCCATCGATTTTCAGCTCACATACATAGGAGTGATCCTCTCCAACCGCTTGTGTAACTCGTCGGTCAAAATCCCTTAAATCCTGCTCATTAAAAGCATTTCCAAGGCTTAGCATGGGAATTTCATGCTGAACCTTTTCAAACATTTCAAGAACCTGTCCACCGACACGCTGGGTCGGGGAATCGGATGTCTTCAGCTGAGGAAACTCTTCCTCAAGCTGTATAAGCTTTTGCATCAACCGATCGTACTCAGCATCTGGAACGGATGGCTGATCGAGCACATAGTATTCATAATTATATTGATTTAACAATTGATGAAGCTCTTTCACTTCTTTTTCAGCGGTTTGAAGGTCCATGATCCCAACCCTTTCACTTACACTTTTTGAATTGGTGCAAACTTAGCAAGAAGTCTCTTGATTCCAGTTGGGCTCGGAAAAGCAATATCCAGCTCCATGCTTTCTCCTTCCCCTTTGACACTGACAACCGTTCCGACACCCCATTTTCCATGCTGTGCCTTGTCTCCGACTTTCCAGCCAATTTCATCTCCGCCTGTCGCTGTTGTAACAGGGCGTCTGACAGCAGGTCTAACCGTCGGTCTTGCAGGAGAGGCAAATGGGTTGGTCGTCCTTTGCTTTGGTTGAAGGCCCTCGATCAGATTCTCTGGAATCTCACGAATAAAACGAGATGGCGGATTCATATTGGTTCTTCCAAACAGCGTGCGCATTTGTGCGTTTGTGATATAGAGTTCTTCTTCTGCACGAGTTATTCCCACGTAGGCGAGACGTCTTTCCTCCTCCATTTCCGCTTCTTCCATGAGAGAGCGGTTATGCGGGAACACCCCTTCCTCAAGTCCCATCAGGAATACGACCGGGAACTCTAGACCCTTTGCCGAATGGAGGGTCATCAAGACAACCGTATTGGTCTTTTCCTCATCTTCCTCCAATTGATCAATATCTGCAACAAGGGCTAGATCGGTTAAGAAGGCGACCAAACTTTTATCTTCATTTCCTTCCTCAAAGCTCTTCGTTACCGACATGAATTCATCAATATTTTCGAGACGGCTCTCTGCTTCAATCGACTTCTCTGCCTTTAGCATTTCACGATAACCGGACTTTTCGAGGACTTCCTCTACGAGCTCAGTTACTGATAAAAAATCCTGCATGCCTGTGTAGCCTTTTATTAAATCACGGAATTCTGCTGCTGCCTTCGTTATTTTTGGACTTAAACCAATTAAATCAATCGATTTAAGGGCTTCAAACATGGAAATATCATGCATATCAGCAAAATTAGCAAGCTTATCGATAGAGCTTGCGCCAATTCCACGCTTTGGCACATTGATGACCCTCTGCAAACTGATATCATCATCTGGGTTGGCAATCAGTCTTAAATAAGCAAGAATATCCTTGATTTCCTTTCGATCGTAGAACTTTATTCCACCGACGATAGAGTACTCAATGTTTGATTTAAGGAGGACTTCCTCCATTACACGTGATTGTGCATTCGTTCGGTAAAGGATCGCAAAGTCAGAATACTTTCGCTTGCCACTTTCAACCTGCTCTTTAATCTTCCCAGCAACAAACTGCGCTTCCGTTTGTTCGCTATCGGCCCGATAATAGAAGATTTGGTTTCCTTCGGGATTTTCCGTCCAAAGATTCTTAGGCTTACGATTGAGATTATTCTTGATCACTTCATTGGCTGCTTGGAGAATAGTTTTCGTGGAACGGTAATTTTGTTCTAAAAGAATAACCTTTGCATTTGGATAATCTTTTTCAAAGGATAGAATATTGGCAATATCAGCACCCCGCCACCTATAAATCGATTGGTCGGAATCTCCGACGACACATAGGTTTTGAAAACGGCTTGCCAGTAGCTTAACGAGCATATACTGAGCACGGTTTGTGTCCTGATACTCGTCCACATGGATGTATTGGAATTTTCGCTGATAGTATTCCAGCACCTCAGGAACCCTACTAAAAAGCTGGATCGTCAGCATAATTAAATCATCAAAATCAAGAGCTGAATTTTTGCGAAGGCGCTTTTGGTAGAGCTCGTACACTTCACTAACAATCCTGTCATAGTAATCCCCGACAAGCTTTCCTACATCCTCTGGAGTTTTTAATTCGTTTTTCGCACTGCTGATAGAGCCCAAAATCGCCCGTGGATCAAATTTCTTTGGGTCGAGGTTTTTTTCCTTTAGAATGTTTTTGATGACCGAAAGCTGATCCGTCGTATCTAAAATGGTGAAGTTGCGGTTGTAGCCCATTCGATCAATATCTCGACGGAGAATTCGTACACACATGGAGTGGAAGGTTGAGATCCAAATTTCATCAGCTACCCCACCCATCATTTTATAGATTCGTTCCTTCATTTCCCGAGCAGCCTTATTTGTGAAAGTGATGGCAAGAATATTGTAGGGGTTGACTCTTTTTTCTACCATGAGATAGGCAATTCGATGGGTCAATACCCTCGTCTTACCACTGCCTGCTCCCGCCATCAACAACAAAGGGCCTTCAGTTGTTTTGACGGCTTTCTGCTGTTCTGGGTTTAGTCCATTTAGCAATTTATCCGTTAAATATTGCATTTTTACACCACCATACAAACATACGTTCTTATAACCATTGTAATCGAACTTGTTATTTCATTCAAACTTTATTTTCACTGTTTCTAATGCATGATCGAAGTTTGTATAAATCGAGTTCCCTACCACAATCACATCTGCATGGGCAGACATTTCCCTTGCTTGTTCTAGCGTCTTAATTCCGCCTCCATAAAAGAGGGTCGTCCGCTCTAGCACCTGCTTGGTTTCTTGTACAAGACTCGGATCTCCATAGCTTCCGCTGTATTCAAGATAAAATACGGGGTGATGGAACATTTTTTCCGCAAGCCTTGCATATGCGATGACATCATCCGTACTCAAATTCGTCCGTGCATTTGTTAATTTAGCTACCTTACAATCTTCATTAAGAATACAATAGCCTTGAAAAATGATTTCCTCCCAGTTCATGATGTCGCCAAATTCTTTGACCGCTTCATGATGCAGATCAATGATCCATTTGGGATTCGTGCTATTTAACACAGATGGGATAAAATATAGGTCAAAGCCCGGAGTAATAGATTCGATATTGGAAATTTCCAATACACATGGTACCGTGTACCTGCGAACTCTCGCCATCAGGTCTAGTACTTTTTCAAGAGTCACACCGTCAGTGCCACCTATAATAATGGCATCTGTTCCAGACTCACATAGCTTTTCAAGATTCTCATCAGAAATTTCCTTATTCGGGTCCAGCTTAAATGCATGGCGCCATTCACGAACATCGTACACGTCCAGCTTCCTCCAATCAATTATTCCATTCCAACATTATACCATTTGAAGCAGTATTTAAAAAATGAAAACCGAGGAATCGTGTCTTGTTCCTCGGTCCTTCTGAATTTTATTTTTCATCCTTAATCCTTTCAAGCACTAACTCATAGGCGTCATTTCCATAATTTAAGCATCGCTTTACACGGGATATAGTCGCCGTACTTGCACCTGTCTCTGTTTCAATTTTGTGATAGGTCTTACCCTCACGGAGCATGCGCGCAACCTCCAAACGCTGCGCTAGTGATTGTATTTCGTTCACAGTACATAAATCATCAAAAAAACGATAGCATTCCTCTAAATCATTTAAGGACAAAATGGCATTGAATAATTGATCAAGTTCTTTCCCTCTTAGCTTATCTATTTGCATATGTCTACCCCTTTTAGATGGCGTTATAGTTACTGCGCTTCAAAAGAAACAATTTGTTCTAATCCTTTACCGGATGGAACGATATTGATCCATGTTTTTCCAGGGACAAATCCGACTTCTCGTCCATTTGCGAAAGGAAGAAGCTTGCCTCCTTGGTTCTTCCATTCAACTTCCTTCCATTGCCCTCTTTGTAGCAAGTAGGCATCTCCGCCAGAAGCTAAATTGATTTCCCGTCTTCCCTCGCTGTCAATCACCTTATGCTCCGCTTCTAGGATGAGGATATTATCTAAAAGAAGAGGGTCTTTTGAATCTGAGTCAACCGTCAGTTCGCCATTGGAATAACGTTTATATTTCTTTTCATGCTCGTCATATTCATATTGAACATTAAACAAATTACTGGAGAAATAAGAAATCAAAGCGGATGTTGCCTTTTCTCCATCCAACTGTTCTATCTCTTTTTCTGTTAAAAAGGTTAAAGCAGAAGGAGGCTGATCCATATCATAGCCAATCTTCTCTGCTCCTTTTAGGACATTCTCCGAAGTAATATAGGAGTTATGCGGTGCCACCCGGCTCTTGTCTCTCTTAAACAAAGAACCATCATATTGCATCCCATTTATATGGTCAACATATCCATTATCAAGCATTTTCTTAGCCTCTGGGCTATACCCATGTGCAATATAAAGAGCATCATAGCCCTTTGCTAATTCAATAAAATAATCTCTAGCACTTCTAACCGGTCCTATCCGATCGGCTTGTTCACTTTGAAAAATGGCAAGAAAGCGTGTGACATTGCCTTCTGCTAATAATTCATACACGATATCTGCCTTATGAAAGCCTGATTGCGGGCGAGCTTTTGGGTCATTATTAATCATCACTGCGTAGGCACGTCCTGAAGGCTCCTCTTTAAGCCCTACTCCTGTTAATGGAGCTTGATATGGAAAGACTTCTTTTTCTTTTTTGGTCACGTCGGTTACTTCTTTTTCTTCATGTTCTTTTACCGTTTCTTTTTTATCACTGCAGCCCGCCAATACAGCAATGAAGACTGCCATGAGAACGATCCATCTCCGCTTCATAATGCACTCCCTATCTCATATAGAAAAATCCTTTTATATTTTAACGCACTATAGTTGGAAAGAGTACCATTTTATTCATAACATCATAAACCCCCTGTTGGGTGACCCGAATGTATGGTAAATGAGTGGATGTAAAAAATAATAATGAATAAATCGGATCGTTAAATTTATAGCCTCTTTCAACTAAGTAAGAGGAGAGTTTTTTCTCGTCCTCAATAAGCTCTTCGACCGTTTTATCGGACATAACTCCTTTGAGTGGCAAAGCAATTTCCATGACTATTTCTTGAGCCTCACTAACGACAATTCCTCCGCCTATTTCCTTTAAGCGATTAAAAGCTCTAAGCATTTCATTTTTATCCTTCCCGATAAGGACGATATCACCAGTGAAAGAATAAGAGCTCGCAAGGCCTGGGAGGCTTTTCGCAAATCCTTTTACGACCGTATTAATTCTCCATTTTCCTTCCCGATCAATGAGCATAAAAAAACACTCATCATGGGAATCAGAGATTTGATCATAATTCGAATCAATAGATATGGAATACGGCTTCGTAATAACAGAGTTTTCCATTTGAATACCAAATGGCATTGAAAACTGAAGATCATCAGGGCTTAAATCCCAATCAATGTTCAATGCATCTAAACCATGCTCCTGCCAATTGATATCGTTATATTGATCGATGATGTTCCCATCCCGTTTGACCCACTTTCCCTTTGCCAAAACAGAAACAGGTGTAGGATTCTTCTCATTCTCAAGGAAATTGATATTCGCAACTCTTCCTGTCGCAATATTTCCATGTAGATACTCCAAATTATAATAACGGGCGACATTAATTGTTGCCATATTATAGGCATCCACGACTGGGATACCCTTTTCGATGGCCATCCGAATCATGTTATCAATAATTCCAGCCTCGTAAAAGGAAGCCGACGAACCATCTGTATTAAACATAAACTGATCATAATGTTCAATGCCTAGTGTTTGAATTTCATCAAGAAGAACCGGTAAATCAGGGCGAATCGAGGAATGTCTTAACGAAACCATGTATCCCTGCATCAGCCGATGATAAATTTCCTCCCCGTTAATGGCTTCATGATCACAATCTGCACCAAACAAAGTCATTTTGGCCAATGTTTTTTCCGAAGCCCCTGGAAAGTGACCTTCAATCTTCTTCCTCATCCTCTTGGTTTCTTGAATCCAATGAAGCATCATATCGTCCCCATCTAAAAGCTTCGGCCAACCCGTTAGCTCTCCACCCTGCAATACCGCATCATGCTCAAGCCAGGACTTCACATCGGCATGGGAAAAAATATCCACCTCATCAAGAATTTCAGTTTGTGCATCAAATCGGCACCACCAATACATGGATGTCGGGATATTTCTCAACTCCCTTAGCAAAGAAAACGCTTTCTTTTTTTCTAACTGCAAAAGGAGCATCATATTGTCATTTATTAATGTAGTCGTTCCAAATTGAGATGCATACCTAGCTAACGAATGGGGATTATATAAATGAAATGGGTGTGCATGTGGTTCAATATAGCCAGGGACTAGATATTGGCCCGCACAATCGACGACTTCACAGCTTGACATATTGTCTGGTAGCTTGTCACCCACATAGACAATTCGATCCTCATAAATCCATATATTAGCTGTTACCCATTTTCGAAAAACCTGATTTAAATAACATGCATCTTTTAATAAGATCGTTGGTGCCAGCTTCCCATCTAAGACGGAAACATGCTCTCTAATCTGTTTGTTCTTCCAACGATACCGTTGTTCTAGCACAATGCTCCCTCCCTTTTGAAAATACTGTGATGTATTGACATTGGCTCTATTTTTAAAAAAAGGACTGTTTAATCATGCCGCCTTATGTGTAGTTCGTTGCTCGTCATACTGAGAAAAACATTAACAATGCCATTGAAAGGAAAGAAAACCCTTTCATATCTTCTATAATAGAGTACCATAATTCGTCGTTTAACGCATTAAAGAATTAAAAAAATATATTAAAAAAA
>DLCS01000262.1:0-775 GCA_002480735.1 Bacillaceae bacterium UBA7792
ATATTCGTAGTAATATTTAAGATTAGATATAAGCAGAACAAAAGCTAGTTATTTTTTTCTTGTCTAGTCCGAGGTTATATGTTGATATCAATATTTCCTCTTAAAATTTCGGTGGAGTGATGTGCATGCAAGATTTTGCTTTTTCCACATTAGATGCAATCCTGTCTTCTTTAGAGGAGGCAATCTCAGTTGTGAATGTGAAAGGAGAGATTGTTTATTGGAACGAAGCAGCGGAAAGTACGTATCAAATTAAAAAGGAAGAAGTACTAGGCAAGGATATCCGGCAATTTTTTCAGAAGGAGGATATCATGCATCTCAAGGTTTTGGAAACAAGACAGCCAGTTCGAGATGTCTACCATATTCCGAGGCCAGATAAGCATGTTCTTATTAGCACAAGCTTAATTTTTAATGAGGAAAATGAAGTGATTGGGAGCCTATCGATAGAGAAGGATATTACATCAACGATCCAGTTGAATGAGCAGCTTTCCTCCGCATCGAAGGAGCTGCAACAGCTTAGGCACCACATGAACCAGCAGCATGAGGATCCTTTTTCAAAAATCAAGGGAATCAATACTGTCCTACAACAGACCATTCATCATGCAAAAAAAATTGCGACTACAGATGCGACGATTCTAATTAGTGGGGAAAGTGGTGTTGGTAAAGAGTTATTTGCCCATGCCATTCACGAGAAGAGCTTGCGCAATGAGAAGTCCTTCATTCCTGTAAATTGTGGGGCAATCCCAAGTGCTTTGTTCGAAAGTGAATTATTTGGTTA
>DLCS01000262.1:987-1611 GCA_002480735.1 Bacillaceae bacterium UBA7792
AGTGAATTATTTGGTTATGAAGCAGGGGCCTATACCGGCGCTGCAAAGGGAGGAAAACCAGGGAAGCTGGAGCTTGCGGACGGTGGAACCTTGTTTTTGGACGAGGTTGGGGAGCTTCCTTTGGATATGCAGGTAAAGCTATTAAGGGCCTTGCAGGATAAAGAGGTATATCGAATTGGAGGGGTAACACCCAAAAGGCTGGATGTGAGAATTATTGCTGCGACCAATCGGGTATTAGAAAAAATGGTGGCAGAAGGGAAATTTCGTTCCGATCTGTATTACAGGCTGAATGTTTTTTCAATTAAGATTCCTCCTCTTCGGGAGAGAAAGGATGATATCCCTCATCTTGTCTATGACTTTCTTGAGGAATATGCCCACAAGTATGATAAAAAGGATTACAGGATTACCGAAGGAGCCTTATCGATTTTAAGTCGATATCAGTGGCCAGGGAATATTCGCGAGCTCCGAAATATGATGGAAAGGCTCGTCGTGCTGAACGATCATGGGGAGATTACAGAGTCTGATGTGTTGCAAATCTTAGATGATCATCTGGAACCCTTGCAATCTCCTGATTTACCAGTTCCCACCCTAATAGAGGAGAAAGAAAGGCTGGAAAAGGAACGA
>DLCS01000262.1:1750-3267 GCA_002480735.1 Bacillaceae bacterium UBA7792
AAAGGCTGGAAAAGGAACGAATTAGGGAAGTGCTTTACAGTACCTACGGGAATAAGAGTATAGCAGCGAAGAAGCTTGGCATGTCACGGGCAACACTATATAAGAAATTAAGAAAGTACGGAATATTTTTTGAGGACTAGTAAAAAGGGGATCGCAAAACGAGCTGGTGGAAATCACGAGCTCGTTTTGTGAATATTTATATTTTGTTTTCTGGCATTTCCTACGTATAGCTGGAATAACAGGAGTGCGATAATTGAAAGGACAATTCCTGATATATATGGGAGTCCAACGGATACAGAAAAGAGCCATCCACCAAATGTAGGACCAATAATTCTACCTAGAGAGTCAAAGGAGGATAGGAGCCCAGTCGTGCTTCCATGTCCGGCATTTGCCTTTTTTGTTAGTAAGGAGGATACCGCCGGTCGAATAAGTCCATTGCCAATTCCAAAAATCGTTAAGTAAATAGCAGCTGTTACAAAATTATTGGTCAATAATATTAAGCCAAAGCCGATTGCGGAGATAAGAATCCCTGCTTGGATCACAATGCCTTCTCCAAATCGCTTCGTCAGCTTTCCCATTAATCCCCCTTGAATAAAGGCCTGTCCAAATCCCATGATCATAAAGATATATCCCAGTTTAGCGGAATTTAGGTCAGCTTTTTGCGCGGCAAAATAAGCAAATGTTGCTTCAAGTCCCGCTAACGAGATAGAGACGAAAAGCTGAAGAATGAATAGCATCGAAACGGGACTGCTAAGTGCTTGCTTCAAGGAACGATTCTCTTTTAACGCCTGGTGCCGTTTTTCTGGTGTTAAGGATTCCTTTAAAATCACCATGACAGCCAAGAACGTCAATAAGGATGAGGCACCTGCTATGAAAAACGGAAGATGCAAGTTGGATTGCGAAAAGACGCCCCCGATGGCAGGTCCGAAGATAAAGCCAAGACCTGTGGCCGCACCGATAATACCCATTCCTTTCCCGCGATCCTCCTCAGATGTAATGTCTGCTACATAGGCCATGACAGTTGGCATATTTGCAGAGGATAAAATCCCCCCAATTACCCGAGCTAAGAAAAGCATCCATAACTGTGTTGAAACGGCCATTAGGAAAAAGGAAATCGAGAGTCCTAAAATCCCAATCATGATGACAGGCTTTCGGCCAATGCGATCGGAAATGCGACCCCACATTGGGGCAAAAATCAATTGCATGAGTGAATATATCGACATTAATAATCCTAGTTCAGTTGGGGAGGCACCAATATTCTCCGCATAAAAGGGAAGCACTGGGATAATAATTCCAAACCCAACCATGACGAAAAACATAACAGCAAATAAAATAGGCAAAGATTTCTTTGATTCCAAAGACGTCCACTCCAAGCTTCGAGTAAGATTGCAAAAATAGTCGGATGATTTTTCCATCAATAAAGAGATTATAACCTAACCAAGCTTGAAATAGAAATCCCATTTGCGTAGGATTCTCATCAAATGATTACTCATACAAAAGACGCTTCCCTAGGGAAG
>DLCS01000262.1:3342-5683 GCA_002480735.1 Bacillaceae bacterium UBA7792
CTTCCCTAGGGAAGCGTCTTAATTTCATATTGGATTTAGATAACCCCTTGGGCAATCATTGCATCTGCCACTTTTTTGAAGCCTGCAATGTTAGAGCCAATTACAAGATTGCCTGGATAGCCATAATCTTCAGCCGCATTCATGCTGCGCATATAGATATTATGCATAATTTCGTGGAGCTTTTTATCGACCTCTTCAAAGGTCCATGAAAGTCTCATACTATTTTGTGCCATTTCTAGTGCCGATACGGCTACCCCGCCTGCGTTCGCTGCCTTCCCAGGTGCAAATAGAACATTTCCCTCTAAGAAAACATCGATTGCTTCCAAAGTTGAAGGCATATTGGCTCCCTCACCAATGGCTTTGACTCCATTGGCTACTAGAATCTTGGCAGAAGTCTCATCAATTTCGTTCTGCGTTGCACAAGGTAATGCGATATCACAAGGGATGGACCAAATTCCAGAGGAGCCCTCCACATACTCGGCCTCAGGATGCTCAAGGATGTATTCCTTAATGCGCTTGCCTTCCACCTCTTTCAAACGCTTAACGGTTTCAAATTTAATGCCATTCTTATCGTAAATGTAGCCATTGGAATCACTACAAGCTACCACATTTGCCCCTAATTGTTGTGCTTTTTCAATTGCATAGATGGACACATTTCCGGATCCCGAAACGATGACAGTAGAACCGCTGAAATCGAATCCTTGATCCTTTATCATTTCCTGGACGAAGTAAACAACGCCATATCCTGTGGCTTCCTTTCGTCCTAAGCTTCCACCGTATTCCAAGCCTTTTCCAGTGAGGACGCCCGCTTCGTAGGATCCTTTTAATTTCTTATATTGTCCAAACATATAGCCGATCTCTCTTGCTCCTACGCCAATATCACCTGCAGGAACGTCGATGTCTGGACCAATATGTCTAGCGAGCTCGGACATAAAGCTTTGCGTGAAGCGCATGATTTCCCCATTTGATTTTCCTTTTGGGTCAAAATCAGAGCCGCCTTTTCCTCCTCCAATAGGCTGTCCGGTGAGCGCATTCTTGAAAATTTGCTCAAAGCCTAGGAATTTAACGATGCTGGAGTTAACGGTCGGATGGAAGCGGATCCCTCCTTTATATGGCCCAATCGTATTGTTGAATTGTACGCGATAGCCGCGATTTACTTGTGTTCTTCCATTATCATCAACCCAAGGGACTCTAAAGGAAATGATTCGGTCTGGCTCAACAATCCGTTCAAGGATGCTATGCTCCATATAGCAAGGCTCTTTTGCAAATAAGGGAATAAGGGAATTAAAAATTTCCCGAACAGCTTGGTGGAATTCCTTCTTATGTGGATCCCTCTTTACAACCTTCTCGTAAACATCATCTACATATTGTTTTGCTGAAAGCATTTGTGGATCCGATTTTTCTGTTGTCAATAGCATGTGTTTTCAACTCCCTCTATATCTATCATTTTAGGTATATTGCTAAAGAGATTAAATTTTCGAACTTTAAGATGGTTTCTTTATTAGGTGTATTTTATAATTTATAAATAATCTAATCAATATGAATAATAGATGATATTAATGCTGAATTGATATGAATTGGGTGTGGTGAGGATGGAGTTAAGACAAATTCAATATTTTATTGAAGTGGCAAAGAGGGAGCATGTGACAGAAGCGGCCTTGTCATTACATGTGGCTCAATCGGCGGTGAGTCGGCAAATCTTTAATCTTGAGTCGGAATTAGGGGTGGATTTATTCATTCGTGACGGGCGAAATGTAAGGTTGACGCCGATCGGAAAGATTTTTTTGAATCATATGGAGCAAGCGATGAAAGTAATTGAAAATGCGAAGAGAGAGGTAGAAGAATATCGGGATCCGGAAAAAGGGGTTGTGCGGATTGGCTTTCCAAGCAGTCTCGCCCACTACACTTTGCCGACTGTCATTTCTGCCTTTCGTGA
This sequence comes from Bacillaceae bacterium UBA7792, assembly GCA_002480735.1. Classification (GTDB taxonomy): domain Bacteria; phylum Bacillota; class Bacilli; order Bacillales; family Cytobacillaceae; genus Robertmurraya; species Robertmurraya andreesenii. The sequence goes on from DLCS01000262.1 coordinate 5,279, forward strand.
GAAATATCCAGAGGTGAAGTTTCATCTCAAGCAAGGCTCCTATCGTGATTTAACTGACAATGTGGTCAAAGGCGATATCGATATGGCCCTGCTTGGACCTCTGCCAAAGCATGACAAGGTGAAGGGGACGATTCTTTTTACGGAAAAAATTGTTGCGCTACTACCGATGAATCATCCCCTAGCTGGAAAAAGAGAGCTTAGCTTAAGTCAATTGCAGAATGACTCCTTTATCTTGTTTCCGAATGGTTATGTATTAAGGGATTTGATTGTGAACGCTTGTCAGCAAATCGGCTTCAAGCCCCAGGTTTCCTTTGAGGGTGAGGATATCGATTCCATTAAGGGGTTGGTTTCGGCTGGGTTAGGCATTACCTTAATTCCGGAAATTACGGTTGTTGATTGCTTACC
>DLCS01000092.1 GCA_002480735.1 Bacillaceae bacterium UBA7792
CGCTTCACTAATGATATATTCACGGAGCATCGGACCAAGGGCTGCACGACCATCTCCACCCCGAGAATAGGGAGTCCGTCCCGAGCCTTTCAGCTGAATATCAAATTTTTCCCCATTAGGTGTGATTTGCTCCCCTAAGAGCACCGCCCTTCCATCTCCAAGCATCGTAAAATGGCCAAACTGGTGTCCAGCGTAGGCTTGTGCAAGTGGCTCCGCTCCCTCTGGGATACGATTTCCAGCGAACACCTCCACTCCCTTTTCCTCCGCAAGAGCTTGTACTTGAAGCCCGAGCGATTCCGCAAGCTTTTCATTTAATATAATCAGCTTAGGAGAATCAACAGGTGTCGGGTTCGTTTTGGTAAAAAAGTCTTTTGGTAGTCGAGAATAGCTCTGTTCAAAATTCCATCCAGCTTCTATATGCTCGTTATTCAAAATAACAGCGCCACCTTTTCTTTCTACAGTTTTTCTACTATATTATAGTTATTTATATTCTATACTGTTTCCATCCGATCATGTCAATTCTTACGGAAGTCTTTTCCATACAGCTAAAGACAAGCTTTAAACTATTGGCTAAACTGAGAGTAGAAAAAATGAATAGGGAGAAAAAGAAATGTTCACTTTAGCACGTCTTGTCACAAAAAGTTATAAAGTCATTATCACTCTTTGGGCCATACTTATTGTCGTGATGGCCTTTTTTGCTATTCAATTGCCGAGTAAGCTTCACGGTGATGGGTTTTGGATGGAGGGCGAGCATGCAGAAGTGATGGATATTGCTTCTGAAACCTTTAATATGCCTGCAGAAACCATGTTTCTTGTATTTGATAAGGTGGGTGATAAACAAATAGCCAAGACGATTGAAAAAGTCGCCAATCTCGATGTGGTCACGTCCATTGTGTCACCCCTCGAGGATACCTCCCTCTATTCAAAGGATCTTTCCTATGCTTTGCTTCAATTTAAAGATAAAGAAGATGATATGCCTGAAATCGTTACAAGTATCCAGGAAGCAATTGATAAGGAAAAAGGAGTCGTTCTAACGGGAGCTCCCGCCATATCAAAGGATATTAACACCGCAAGTCAACGAGATTTGATGACGGCAGAGGCCATTGGATTGCCAATTGCGATTATTGTTCTTTTATTTGCGTTTGGGTCCGTTGTTGCTTCTTTCATTCCACTGATCATCGGCATTAGTACGATTCTAGTTTCATTTGGACTACTCACTATGTTAGGGAACCGAATTGATTTATCGATTTTCGTTCTTAACATCATCCCGATGCTCGGTCTTGCGTTGAGCATTGATTTTGCCCTGCTTTTTATTAGTAGGTACCGTGAGGAAAGGAAAAAATCTGGCTTGCTCGAGGCTGTTTCTACAACGATTCGTACTGCTGGGCGCTCTGTTCTTTTTTCAGCATTTTGTGTGTTTATCGGCCTTGGGGCGATGATGCTTGTCGAAGTGGACATCTTCCAAAATATTGCCGTAGGTGGCATGATCGTCGTTGCCCTGGCGGTGCTAAGCTCAATTACCCTTTTACCTTCCATTTTAATAATGTTGGGAGAGAGAATTAATAAATGGCAATTGTTAAAGGTGAAGAAAAATGGGGATGATGGCTGGAGAAAATTTGCCAACAAAGTCATTAAGCGTCCGATACTCCTCATGATTTTTTCCATTCTAATCCTTGGCATCGCAGTGATTCCGGTAAAAAATATGGAATTAACGATTCCTAGCATTGAGTCCTTGCCAAAATCATATGACTCTCGGTCCGCCTATGAGGCGATGCAAGAGGCCTTTGGACTTGAAGATACATGAATGGTATATGCGATTGCAACAAGGGAAAATGGATGGGAGAATGAAGAAGGTCTTTCCGAGATAAAAAAATTGGAAGATAAACTTCTAGCTGATCCTTTGGTCGATGAGGTAACAACACTCTTCTCTTTAAGTGGAGTCAAATCCGCAAGGGAATGGGAAATGTCCATGCAGGTTCCTGAAATGGAAGCGAAGCTCAGACCTTTGCAAGAGCAATTTATCAAGGATCATCAGCTCTTTATCCCGATTACGATTGCCGCTGAGCCTGATTCCAAAGAAGCTCAGGACTGGGTTCGAACCGTTGCGGAGCGATATCCTGGGTACGAACTAAAGGTCGGTGGGATGCCTAAATTTAACCAGGAAATTTTTGATGAGATTGAAAATAAGATTGGAGCAGTTCTTTCCGTCATCATTGTTTCAACCTTTTTTATCCTGTTAATAGCATTTCGCTCCCTTCTCATTCCAATTAAAGCAATTCTCATGAATATTTTTGGCTTGTCCGCCACTTTTGGTATCCTTGTCTATGTCTTTCAGTATGGTCATTTCGGACTTCCAGCTGGAACAATTGCCCTTATCATTCCTGTCTTGGTATTTAGCTTAGTTTTCGGATTAAGCATGGACTATGAGGTATTTCTAATTTCGAGGATGCAGGAGGAATATGCCCATTCACTAGATAATGACCGGGCAACAGTTGAAGGACTGGCAACAACGAGTAAAATAATCACATCTGCGGCTCTTATCATGATCGTCTTAACTGGAGCATTCGCCTTCACCGATGTGATGCCAGTAAAGCAAATTGGGGTAGGAATTGCGATTGCCGTTGCCATTGATGCAACCATTATTCGGCTCTTGCTCGTTCCGAGCTTGATGAAGCTATTTGGCAACTGGAACTGGTGGCTTCCATTTCGGAAAGGACGGTATAGAGCGGGGGGCTGGCATTAGTAGAGGGATAACTGAGGGTCTATGATAGCCAATCAATGAGATTGGCTATCTTAAACCCCTACACAAAAGGATTATAAAATCGATCTCCATCATAATAAGTAACAACCATTGAAATGACAAAAAGAAGTACAAAAGCAATCAAGGTAAGATAGTCTCTTTTCTGAAAGGGACGGGCACTGTACCAGGTTCGCCTCTTATTTTTCCCGAAGCCACGCAGCTCCATTGCATTGCTGATCGTATCAATTTTCTCAAGGCTTGATAAAATCAACGGAATAATGATTGATGTAGCGTTCTTAATCCGCTTCGGCAATTTTTCCTTACTGGACATATCAATTCCTCTCGCCTGTTGTGATAAAGCAATATTGCGGAAATCACGCTGAACATCGGGAATGTAGCGTAAAGCTAAAGCAACCGCATAAGAGATTCGGTAGCTCACGCCAATTTTATTCATCGATGCGGCAAATTCACTCGGATGAGTCGTCGCAATGAAAAGCAGGGCAACAGGAATCACGGTAAAATATTTTAACGTAATATTGATTTGATAAAAAATCTGTTCGATCGTGACATTGTATCTTCCAAAAATCTCAAATAGTACATGGCTTGTCCCGTAGATCTTCACACCCTCTTGGGGAGAGAAAGCATAAATGGCGATATTATTAAGCAGTAAAAAAACCAAAATAAAAATGAGAATAAAGGAAATTTCCTTCAGTTTAATTTTGGAAATAAAAAAAATAACAATGCTAAAGATAAACAAAAAAGCGAGAATCCGAGTATCATAGGTTAACATCGCTGCTGAGGACCAGATGATAAAACAAATCAGCTTCGTCACACCAGTCAGCTCATGAATGGGAGATTTCCGTTCAATATACGAGAGCATCTCTACTGCCATATGTTCCGCACCTCCCGATCACAGGCAATAAATCGTTCCACAAACCTTCTTGGCTCTCCAATTTCTAGGCGTTTCGCCAACTCGAATAGGGAGGTTTCCTTTAGATTTGCCTGCTGGATAATCCCTGAATCTGTTAAAATAGCCGCAGACGAGTCATCCGCGATCTTCCTGCCACCCTCTATTACGATCGCACGAGGCGTATATTCAAGCATCAGGTGCATATCATGGGTGATCATCACAATGGTCTTGCCCTGACGATTAAGTTCCACTAAGAATTCCATAATTTCTGTGTAGTGACGAAGATCCTGACCAGCAGTAGGTTCATCAAGAATAATTACTTCAGGCTCCAACACTAAAATAGAAGCAATCGTAACACGCTTTTTCTGACCGAAGCTTAGAGCTGAAATCGGCCAATTCCGAAACGGATACAAGCCACATATTTTCAGTGTTCTCTCAACTCGCTCCTTCACTTCTTCCTCGGCAACTCCACGTATCACAAGACCTAAAGCAACCTCATCAAAGATCATATTTTTAGAAATCATATGATTGGGATTTTGCATCACCAAGCCAATCCTGAGAGAACGTTCCTTAATTGTATCGTGAGTAATATCCTGACCGTCAAAAAGGATTTGGCCACTGCTTAATTTTTCAAACCCACAAATAATCTTAGAAAGTGTCGACTTGCCGGCACCATTCTTGCCAACAATACTCACCATCTCACCCTTCTCAATGGAAAAAGAAACATCATGGATCGTCTTGCGGCCTGGTTCATAGCTAAAAGAAATATCCTTGAGCTCCAAAATTGGTTCTCTCTTTTCGCTTGAGGGAACGATGTCCACTGCTTCTACCCATGTCAAAAGCTGGTCTCTACATCCGTCCAAAGCAAAAGTACTCGGATGGGCTGGCTTCATCTCCTCCATTATTTCGCAGCCTGCATATTTGGCTGCTTTCACGTAAAGAGGCTCACGAATATAGCTTTTTTCCAAATACTCACTTGCAAGCAGCTGATCTGGACTCATATCTGCAACAACACGTCCATCATCGATCACAATAATTCGATCCACTGGACAATGTAGAACATCCTCAAGGCGGTGTTCAATGATTACAACGGTTGTATTTGTTTCCTTTTGGATGCGCTCAATCAATTCAATCGCATATTTTCCGGTTGCCGGGTCAAGATTGGCAAGGGGTTCATCAAACAGGAGAATCTCTACCTTATCTACAAGGACACCTGCAAGTGAGACTCTCTGTTTTTGCCCACCCGACAAATGATGGATAGAAGAGGAAAGATACCCATCCATCTCCACCATTTTAGCCACTTCATCGACAATCTCATGCATCGTCTGTTGCTCAGTACAATCATTTTCAAGGGCAAAGGCAATATCCTCCCCCACCGTCAACCCAATGAATTGTCCATCTGGATCCTGTAGGACGGTGCCGACCATTTTCGACAAGGAAAAGATATCTAAGCTCTTTGCCTCTTTCCCCAATATCTTAAGGCTTCCAGTCACTTCTCCTTTAAAAGAAAAGGGAACAAGCCCGTTGATACAATGACCAATCGTGCTTTTCCCAGAACCAGAGGGCCCGACAATTAATACCTTCTCTCCTTCATAAATGGTGAAATTCAAATCTCGAAGGGTTGGCTCCACCTGACTATTATATTTAAAGCTGTAGTTGTGAAATTCAATGACTGGTTTCTTCATCTTACTCTCCTAGACTATAATTCCCTGTGTAAGCTGTTGCTCTTACTGCGTGTTTTCGCGTAGGCAATCAATAAAATTGTTCCGATAACACCAACGGTTACTATGTTCGATACCACTGCAAAGAATCCCTGTGCAAATACTTTGTTGGCAGGTTCTGCATAAATCAAAATATCTAATAGAGGAGCAATTAAGAGCCAGCCAATTGCTTGTGCAAGTACCTGTGTGATATTAAAAGTAATGATCTTTTTCTTGCTAAAATCCCCGGATTCAATATCGATTTTCTTTGCCACAAGCCCAATCAAAAATCCGACAATCATCGAGACAACGACCCAGCTCCACCAAACCGAGCCGTATGAAATCGCATCATTCAGTGCATGCCCAATTAAACCAATCAATCCCCCTGCAATAGGTCCAAACACAATCGCCATTAATGCTAAAAATGCATAGGATGTTTGAATGGATGTATTAGGAATTGGTGATGGTATTGATGCAAATTTCGCCAAAATAATGAATACTGCTGCCCCAATCCCAATGGCAACTATCGTTTTAATAGAAAATAATTTTTTAAACAATATGTCTCTCCCCTTTTCCCCTATTTTAAAATTTTTAATTATAAATTACCTTCGGAACCTTGCGAATAGAGATTTTCCAATTCGCCCCTGATTTCACATGATAAGCCTTGGCAAAGGAGCCTTGGTTAAGGGCAACCCCAATTTTGTCTAGTGAGTTCACATATAGAAGAGGCTCTCCTAAATGGCTGTCCGCAAAGGATCGACCGTAGGTCATAATGTTCTTGTAAATCTGGCGCTGTTCATTTTCAATCACCACCTCGAAAGAATCCCCATATTCAATATTTAATTGCTTGAATTTCTCTCGCTCAATATTCGTCCAGAGGTTCCCAAAGCGAACATCAAGGATATCAATATTTCCGATAACCGCTCCCTTTTCAATGCTGGCTTCAGTCACAGGCAATTCAATAATGGAATCAACCGATACCTCAGGTCCGACCTCGTCAAACGAAATCACACCTGACGCTAGTCTTGCTGCCGTAAAAGCATAGACATCTCGCCCATGGAAGGTATAAGACTCCCCAGAATAGGGCAAGCGGTTGACATTTTCATCAATGATTCTCGCTGCAACAATCCCAATATGCTTTTTTATCTGGGTCAGTGTGCCATTATCTGGGGTCACGATATATTGGTTGGAAGCTGTTTTGACAACAACGCTTCTTCTTTCAGATCCGACTCCAGGATCCACGACCGACACAAAGACGGTTCCCTCTGGCCAGTAGGAAATCGTTTGATATAAACGGTAAGCCCCTTCCCATATATTGTATTGAGGAATATCATGGGTTAGGTCAAAAATTCGAATCCCTGGGTCGACAGATAACGCAACACCATACATCGCACACACAGCTCCATCGCTTGTGCCAAAGTCTGTCTGCAATACTACATAATTTGTCATCTTCTTTTCCTCCACTTTCAGCTTAATTTATTCGCACGGATATGGTTCTGGAATGTCCTTAATACCAGACATTCCGTTTTTAAAAACAAAAAAACCACGTCCTTATCCCATCGGATAAGGACGTGGTTTGAACACGCGGTACCACCTTATTTCACTGATTGCTCACGCAAAACAGTCTCTGCAAGTACTCGAAGGAAAGATCCCCTTTTATACTGTGGTATGGATAACGAGTACCAAATCTCGTCGGAACCTACTCATACCAGAGGTACTTTCAGCACGAAACTCAGAGGCCATTGTTCAGATTCGTATTTTTGCTTCTTTTCAGCTACCGAAGCTCTCTGTGAAAAATAGCTAAATCCTACTTTTTCTCTTCATCGTCTTTTTCAGAATTATAAGTTAAGGATGATTATAGTAGATGCTCAAATAAAACGCAAGTGTAAGTTTTAAATTTTTCAGACTCCATTTTAGTGATATACATCATTTAATGAAATATCATTTCAAATTTTATGGTATTTTTTGTTTTATATTGAAATTTCATTTCATAAGGTATAAAATGTAATTGTAATAATTAATCGATTCAATAGGAATGCTATAGGTCCACTATTAATTGAACAGGGTGGTGATCAATTGCTGGGATTTTCAATTTTTCTTAATGAGGATTGGTCGCAAGAGAAAGAAAGCTATGTCAATCAAATGGCGGATATCGGATTTGAGGGTGTTTTTACTTCATTGCATATCCCCGAGGATGATGTTTCAAAGTACAATGAGCGCCTAACTTCCTTGTTAGAGATCGTACGAGCAAGAAACTTAAGACTAATGATTGACATTTCAGGTGATGCACTCAAAAATATCGGGCTGTCATTAGATGAACCTCAGGCTATTTTTGAAAGCGGAATCTCAGGACTGCGAGCAGATGATGGAATTGATTTTAAGACAATAGCCAATCTTTCACAGTACCTTACTGTTGGTTTGAATGCCAGCACACTAACAGAAAGCGATTACGAGCAGTTAATTTATCACAATGCTAACTTTAGTAATCTTGAGGTTTGGCATAATTATTATCCAAGACCCAATACCGGATTGGATGAAAAGTGGTTTTACCGAAAAAATGACTGGCTGAAAAGTAAGCGCTTTAAAGTATGCGCCTTCGTACCAGGAGATGACAATTTACGCTTGCCGTTATATGAGACACTTCCTACCTTGGAAATTCATCGTTCTGGGCATCCACTTTCCTCAGCATTATCGCTTACTCGCGATTATCTAGTGGATGATGTATATGTTGGCGACCCTGGTATTTCGGATGCGACTTGTCAGCAATTCAATGAATTCCTTCAACGGAAGATTCTGCTTCTGCATGCATCTTCCATTAATAAGAAATGGGATTCTTACATTTTCAAGGATCATCAAAACCGCTTAGATGTCTCAAGAGATGTCATCCGCAGCGAACAATCAAGAATTATTCATAAGCAGAATGATATTCAGCCAGAGAACAACATAGCAAGAAGAAAAGGAAGCATCACAATCGACAATCATTTGTATCTCAGATACAAGGGCGAACTACAAATTGTAAAACGTGAACTACCTGCTGATGCTAAAGTAAATGTGATCGGACAAGTCATTGATAAGGATCTGCCATTACTTGACTTTATCGAGGATGGGACAAAGTTCATAATAGCTGCTATCAAGGAGGCACATCATGAATCTAAATAAACTAGCTACTGAACAACGAAACCAAAGCACAATGAATTTAGACACGCTATCCACCATTGAGATTTTACAATTGATGAATAAGGAAGACCAAACCGTTCCTGAAAGCGTCAAAAAAGAACTACCACAAATCGAAAAGGTTGTTGAAGCTGTTAAAGAATCCTTTCAAAAAGGCGGCCATTTAGTCTATGTTGGTGCAGGAACGAGCGGCCGCTTAGGAATACTCGATGCAGCGGAATGTGTCCCAACATTTAGTGCCGATCCAACAATGGTACAGGGATTAATCGCTGGTGGCATGTCTGCCATGACTGTCGCTGTTGAAGGGGCAGAGGATTCCATCACTCTCGGTGAAGAAGACTTGCGCAATATTCAACTAACAGAAAAAGATACCGTTCTCGGGATTGCAGCAAGTGGGAGAACACCATATGTAATTGGTGCATTAGAATATGCCAAAAAAGTCGGGGCAACAACAGCAAGTCTTGCTTGTAACAAAGACGCTGAAATCAGTAAGTATGCCGACATCAATATTGAAGTGGAGGTTGGTCCTGAAGTATTAACGGGGTCAACAAGATTGAAGTCAGGTACAGCGCAAAAATTAGTATTAAATATGATTTCCACTGCTTCGATGATCGGAATTGGGAAGGTTTATAAAAACCTAATGGTCGATGTGAAACCAACGAATGACAAATTAGTCGAACGTTCAAAGTCGATTATCATGCAGGCCACAGAATGCAGCTATGAAGAAGCGGAAAAAGCATTCTTTGCAGCTGACAAAAACGTGAAATTAGCGATTGTCATGATCTTAACAAAACTCTCCAAAGAAGAGGCTTCTGAGAAATTAGATCAGGCGAATGGATTTATTCGAAACATCATTGAATAGCTCAAAATTAAGGAGGTAAGAAAAAAATGGCTGAATCAAAAGAACAAAGATTAGCTAGGGAGATCTATGAAAAAGTTGGTGGCATGGAGAATGTCGAGAAACTGATTCATTGTATGACAAGGGTTCGAATCACTGTTAGAGATTATAGCAAAATTGATATGGCTGGACTAAAAGCCATCGATGGAGTACTCGGTATCGTTGAAGACGATACGCTTCAAATCATTGTTGGCCCTGGAATTGTCAACAAGGTGGCGAATATTATGGTTGCTGAAGCGGGCGTTAAGCTTGGCGAGCCCTTTCCAAAACAAGGTGGTTCTGGTTTAACGGATCGTGAAAAGGTAGAAGCAAAAGCAGCTGAAGTGAAAGCAAGAGAAAAAGCAAAGCATAATAATAACTCATCCTTTAAGCGCGTATTAAAATCCATTGCGAATATTTTTGTTCCATTAATTCCTGCCTTCGTTGGTGCCGGTATTATCGGCGGAATCGCAGCCGTTTTCTCCAACCTTATGACTGCTGGCAGCATAAGCCAGGACTGGGCAAACATCATTACAACATTAAATATTATTAAAAATGGTCTTTTTGCTTATTTAGTCATTTACGTTGGTATTAATAGTGCCAATGAATTTGGTGCTACTCCAGGTTTGGGCGGCGTCATCGGTGCTGCTACGATGTTAACTGGAATGAATCCTGAAGCCCCATTGACAAATATATTTAACGGGCACGCTTTAGCAGCTGGACAAGGTGGTATTATCGGTGTTATTTTTGCCGTATGGATTCTATCATTAGTTGAAAAAAGATTGCACAAAATTATTCCAAACTCTGTTGATATCATCATCACTCCTACTATCGCATTATTAGTTGTTGGTCTCTTTACAATCTTTATCGTTATGCCGATTGCTGGTGTCATTTCAAATGCTCTTGTCGGTTCGATTACTTGGGTATTAAATGTTGGTGGTGCTTTCTCTGGATTTATCTTAGGACTCTTCTTCTTACCAATGGTTATGTTTGGCTTACACCAAATCCTAACACCAATTCATATTGAAATGATTAATGCATCTGGCTTCACCCTTCTATTGCCAATCTTAGCAATGGCAGGTGCTGGTCAAGTTGGAGCAGCCTTCGCTTTATGGGTTAAATGTAGAAAAAATAAAGAATTAACTCGATTAATCAAAGGGGCTTTACCAGTTGGAATTCTTGGAATTGGTGAACCGTTAATTTATGGTGTAACATTACCATTAGGACGTCCATTCATTACTGCTTGTATCGGTGGTGGTATTGGTGGTGCCGTGATTGCTGGAATCGGAAATATTGGTGCCATTGCTATCGGCCCAAGTGGTATTCCACTTATCCCTCTTATCGCTAATGGACATTGGATGGGATATATTATCGGATTAGTATCAGGTTATATTGGAGGATTCATTGTGACATACCTATTCGGTGTGCCTAAAGAAATCCAAAAGGAAACTAAATAGGCTAGGCTGTGATCCATGGTGGAAGAAAATATCATACTGCGAATAAAATCTAAATTGGATGATTTGTCAAAAGCGGAAAAGAAAATCGGTGAATATATTCTTCAACATTCCGTAGAAACGGTTAATTACAATACAAGTGAACTGGCAGAAAAAGCTGGCGTAAGTCCAGCCACAATCGTTCGTTTTTGCCGTTCGATTGGATTATCTGGTTTTTCCCAATTAAAAATTCAATTGTATGCCGATTCCTCGGGTGTGGCTGAAAACCTATATACGGATATCACACCCAATGAAGAAGTGACGCTCATCGCTGAAAAACTAGCTCTCCGATTTAATCAATCGATTTCCCAAACAGCGAATCATCTCGATACAAATAGGATTGAGGAAATAGCTAAATTGCTAGATCATTGTAGTGTGATTTATGTCTACGGGTTAGGTGCATCCCATGTTGTTGCTGAAGATTTCACACAAAAATTTTCTAGAATTGGTAAACCGGTTGTAAATACGCTGGACCATCACTTATTGGTCTCCTCCTTGATAAATGCCCATGAACAAAGTCTGTTTGTAGCGATATCGAATTCAGGGGAGACCAATGAAGTCATTAAATTAACACAGGTGGCTAAGCAACGGGGAATCCACACGGTTGGTATTTCACAAAATGAAAATAGTACATTGGTAAAACTTGTGGACTATCCTATCATTCACCATGGTGGGGAAGCTGTTATGTTAAGAAGTGCAGCCACCACATCCCTGATTTCACAGTTATTTGTCGTAGACGTCTTATACTATGCTTATGTTAATAGGAACTCTAAGGAAATTCTAACCATGTTAAAAGACTCAAAAATCAACATTCAATCTCTATTTCGAAAGGAAAATGGGTAGAATGTCAAAGCGGAGAGCAAAAAAGCTCTCCGTTTTTTTATTTAAGGCGCTGTTAAATTTTTATGTTGATCTTGATACCGCCATAAGAGCGTAGGTTCACTACGTTGCTCGTCCCGAGTAAAACCCGTTCACACCATGCACATATGGCTAATATCAACACTGAAGATTAACAGAGCCTTATTTAAAAATCCTCTTCTTCAATATTAATATCTGTAAAAGCTGAATCTTCTTCGTCTGATTCCAAATCATTCTCCTGTGGCTCTTCGTAGGTAGATTCTTCTCCTTCCGAGACATCCCTTTCTCTTTCCTTTTCCATAATGGCCTTCAGCTTACTCCATTCATTTTTTGCTTGTTCATTGATTTCCTTAGGAATGGCATCGATTCCATAGGTTGCTCCAATATTTAGCGTACCGCTTAATGTCTTAATCCCAAGTTGAGCAAAGTTATTATTTTGCTCATATTTATCCAAATAAAACTTGTCAATATATATGTTCTTAACTTGCTGTATGGCTTCTTCATCCTCGTCATCATGGCATTTCTGCATAAGCTCCTCTACGGTGTTTTCAAGCTTGGCTTGAACTTCCTTTAGGGATACGTTCTCCCTCTCTAATTCCTCGAGCCGTCTATTCATATGTGAATTTATTGCCTCAAGAGCCTGTATTTTTTCAGTCAGTTGTTTTTCTATTTGAAACTTTTTTGCAAGAATCTGGTCAATTTGGGTGTCTAGAGCCTCACCTCTCTTGGACTGCTTCCATTTTTCTTTATTAGATGCCTGATGCCCAGAAGCCTGGAGCTCTTTTTCCAACACCAATAGTTTCTTAACATGAACCTCAAGAGCATTGATTCTCGAAATTTGTTTTTCCAGCTCGTCCATTTTCATGCTTTTATTTTCCTTTGGACCATGCTGGCTAAATATCCCTCTTAGCATCTTTAATCCCCTTCATATGAACGGATTTCCCTTAATCAATAGGGACATACTCCTCCTGCTTAAAATGTCGCTGATAGGAAACAATAAGAACACCATTGCTAAATCGCGCCCGGATTTGATTTGGGAGTGTTGGTTCGGGAAGCTGAATTACACGTTCAAAGGGACCATGCTGTCGCTCCTGTTGAACCATTTTTCCAGCCATCATCCGATTCGTGTCTCCTTTAATGAGAAGCTTCGCACCAGATACGGATAGCCGAATATCTTCTTTTGTGAAACCTGCCAAATCACAAACAACGAAGACCTCATCCTCTGTCATGTAGATATCTGTTGGAGGAAATTTATTCTCCTTTTTAAAATCTAGAGGAGATTCACCTGTCTCTCCAAAATCCATTTGGTTTCTCATAAAATCGTCAAAGGCGGGCTGTTCAAAAATGTCGCTCCAAAAGTTATTTGTTTGATATTTCTTTGCCAGCTCCATCCACTGCTTTATTTTATTCATATCCATGGTGGCCCCTCCCTGCCTTGCTCCCTTGACGAAAAAATTCCATCATCCTATATTTATTCAGACAATCTTGAAATAAGCCCCCTAATTGATAGATACATATTTTTTGCATCGATCGCATATTCTTAACTATTCAACAAGTCTGGAGGAAAGCATAGAATGTATTTTTTACCTCAAAAAATTAGTATCTCGGGGATAAAAGTGAATAATGAGGATCACCTAAGCTCCATCTCTATTAGCTCCACCAGAAAAATAAACAGAAACGTATGCGGAAAGAAAAATCAAGGCATAGGTCAGCAGTTGGGCGATGGTTGCCTAAGGATTTACACGGTGTCTACTACCTTCGATCAAGATTGGGAGGATTCTAATTCAATAAAGAGGAATATTTGATGAATGGGAGGGATTCACATGGCTGGTCCAGTACCTTATATCAATATTAATATCAATATCATCAAGGTCAATTCTTTTGAGAATGCATCTGCGATTAACGTCGGCCAAAACCTTTTGGCTGAATGGCATAACTCTGACAAGAAAAATATGGGGCTTGGGCAAAATATGGGGGATGGCACAAATTTCTTTGGTACGAGAAGCTTTGTCGACGATCGCGATCAGATTGATGCAAATTCCTCCTTTGAAACAGCAAACCTTCCTAACCCATTAGGAGTGAATGGATAATGTTTGGGCAGGTGGTTATCAATGTTATGGGGATTAAAGTCAATGCGATCGATAACGGGGCAGTAATCAATCTAGGTCCAAGTCAGCATATCGACCAATTTGTTTCTTATAAGAGGAATCAGGGGCTTGGCGAGCAGAACGGAGATCTTTCCCCCACTGTCTATTCTCGATCATGGGTGTCGGATATGGATCTGCTAGACAATCCAGCGGTTAAGTCTAGCTTTTTCTAATCGTGTTAGAAAGGGAGGATGAGAAAAATGGTATTTATTTCACCAACTGTTATAAATGTCCTTGGAATTAAGATTAATGCCCTTGATAATGGCTCCGTATCGAATATGGGTTCCTTTCAATTAATTGATCAGTTTGTGACGTACAAAAGAAATCAGGCATTCGGAGAACAAAACGGTGACCTCTCCCCTATTAATCTTCCAGCCTCCGTTGTTTTAGACCCGGATGCAAGTGACAGCAATTCGATTAAGAACAGTGTGATTTGATACTTATTCCGGCCTCAAATGACAAGGAATCAGAGAGAGCGCTCCCTCTGATTCCTTATTGTAGATATACATTCTCTATTCGTTAAACATCTTCTCAGGATTTTCCGGGGTAAAATACCAATATCCATCCTCTTCAATCTTTCCAGCACCTGGCATGTCATCTGTTTGAATCTCTTTTAGGGCTGGAAGGTAGTGCGTATATAAAGGTTTCAAATCCTTTTGCCCAATATTCCATTCCAAATATGGGGCTAATGTCTCCAGCAGTTTAATCGTACCTAAATAATCTCGATCTTGAATTAGTCTATGAATGACAGCCTCTATTACCTGCCGTTGACGAATATTGCGCCCTTTATCCCCTAGCGGATCCCCTTTTCGCATTCTTACATAAGCAAGCGCTTCATCGGATTCTAAGGAAATCATGCCCTTCGAAAAAGAGTACTCCTCAAATGAAAAGGCCCTTTCATTTTGGACGGTCACGCTGCCAAACTCTTGAATAATTTTTTCAAAGCCTTCCATATTCACCTTAACATAGTAATCGATCGATATCCCGAGTAGCTCTTCAACAGTTCGAACCGTTAAGTCTGTGTCGCCAATGGAATAAGTATGATTCAATTTGGTATAGTGTTCTTTTCCTGGAATCGTCACCTTTGTATCCCTTGAAATGCTGACCATCTTCGTTGTTTGTTGCTTTGGGTCGAGCTTGGCGACGATGATGACATCTGGCCGCCCACGATCACCCTCACGCTCATCGATCCCCATCAGCAACACATGAAGGGCTTTGGCTTCCTCCTCTTTTTGCACTTCAATTTGCTTGACAGGAGGAGTCGATGCAATCGGTTTATAGGTTTCATCAAAGAAAGCCCCCACTTTTGCAAAGATAAAATAGAAACAAACCCCTAATAATACCGTTAATGTAGCAAGAACTCCTACTGCAATTTTCATATATCTTTTCATTTTTCTTCTCCTAATCATAATGTGACTGGCTCAAGCTGCTCCGTCAACGGCTTCATTTCATAGCCAAGCTCCGTCAATTTTTGTAATAAGCTCTCTAGATGCTCTACTGTGGAAGCTTTGTCATGCATAAGAACTACCTTTGGTTCATCGGGGTTAGAGTAGGACTCTAGCTGTTCTAAAATATAGGAGACATACTTTCTACTAAGAAACTTCCAATCTTTGCTGTCGATGGTCCAATCCCAAAGCTTAAAGCCTTCCCTATTCACTGCTTCAAAATAGGCTGGCTTCATATGAGGAACAGAACCATATGGAACGCGGATGAGATAACTGTTCAGCCCTGAAATAGAGGCTAACGTCGCTTGCCCCCTCTTCATTTCATTCACCACTGCTTCACTAGATTGATAGATTATTTTTGCATTATGGGTCACCCCATGCATGCCAATCGAATGCCCTTCATTGACCATTCTCCGGATGGAATCTGCATACCTTTCCATGTTTGGTTCCAGCATAAAAAAGGTCGCCTTCGCATTGTAGCGTCCCAATAAATCTAGAATGGCGTCCGTATATTGGTTCGGACCATCATCAAATGTTAGATAAATAATATGATTGTTTGATTGCTTTATCGTTTCATCCTGTTTCTTTTCAGTTTGGATAGCTGTATCTGAAACCGAAGAACTTTCCACAGAATCATCCTGAGTCTTTATTTCCCTCTTCACTTCTTGCTTCGGTGAATTCTCGTCGTCTATATTTCCCTTGATCTCTTCTTTCTCGATGAGGGAAACTGGCCTTTCCCTATTATTATTTACTTCCATGCTCTTGACCTCGTTCCCCCGGATTAACGATGTAGCTGCCAAAGTAACCAAGAATAGAATCGCTATACACACGGAAGCAAGTTTATATTCCAACTGCCATCTTCTTTTTCTCTTTTCTCTTTCCATGTTCTCACCTTTCTCCTCACATGCTCCACTATCCATGATAGCTAGCTCTGAGGGAAAAAGGGTTATGAACTGGTTAAGAATTAAGCTTATCCTATGTAACTTTTTTGTAACCTTTAAGAAAAAAAGGCCAGCCTCTAAAACTTCAAGGCTGACCTTTTTTCTATTCGCATGGATTATTCATTCCCTTTTCGTGCCCACTTTTCCATTGGATCGGGTAGAGCGCCTTCATTTGGCATATAGATCATCTTAATCTCTCTGTCTTCCCTATTTTTCTTCAAATCATGATAAATCATCTTCGATTTTCCGAGGCCCACTTTTTCCGCATCATCTATAGACGCACTGTAGTAAACGGTCTTAATTCCTGCAAAGTACATGGCTGTCAAACACATTGGACAGGGCTCCCCGCTTGCGTACATGACGCAATCACTTAAATCATGAGTCTCTAGCTCCAACTGTGCTCGCCTAATCGCCAACAGCTCGGCATGACCACTTACGTCATAATTCAGGTGCAGCTCATTCACACCTTCAGATAAGATCTCATCTTTCCTCACAAGAACGGCTCCGAATGGCTGGCCTCCTTGTTCCACATTCTCAATCGCTAGCTGAACTGCCTTTTTCATAAAAGGATTCATGCTCATCCCTCCAGATCTATCTTTTGCAACCGAATACTAATTTTGTATCCTCTCTAACCCTAATCTACCAAATTTACGTATGCTGGACCAGTTTCTATCTTTAACATAGGCTCTTTTCTCAAACATTGTTGCTTTTGAAAAAAAAATAATTAGACAAAACTCTTGTTTATGCAGTCTATCTGTAGATACGACGGAGAAAAGTGCTGCTCTATCTATACGTATCACACACCTAGTATGAAACGGAATGGCCGGTATTAAGGACATTCCAGACCCCAATCCGTGCGAAAACAGCCTTAACATATTGGAAAATAAATGGACGTATGCTACATTTTATTCATAACAAAATTGTATGAATTTTATGCATATTAACAATTAGAAGTTATGTAGAAAGCGAAGTATAATAAAAGAAATTTGAGGGATGCAAATGGAATGGGTTCAAATACAGTATTTCCAAGCGGTTGCCAAAGCAGAGCATTTTACACGCGCTGCCGAACAACTAGCGGTTTCCCAGCCCGCACTTAGTCGCTCCATCGCAAAGCTTGAGGAAGAACTTGGGGTGCAGCTATTTGATCGAAGGGGCAGAAATATTTATCTGAACCGCTATGGGAGAATATTCTTGGAATATGTCGAGCAGGCCATCAAACAAATGGAGCTAGGGAAACAAGAAATATGGAATGAAATTCATCCTGATCATGGCATGATTCATCTTTCATTCATTCCTTCTCTTGGGATGAGTGTCGTTCCTGAACTTCTAAGCTCCTATCAAAAGGTGAACCCACATGTTCACTTCCAGTTAAACCAAGCCTCTAACCGGCAAATAGTCGACCTATTAAAGGACAGGAAGGTTGATCTCGCTCTCATCACCCTGCTTCACGAGGACCAGGAGATTATTTATCAGCCTCTTTTAACGGAAGAGCTTTTTTTGATCGCTTCAATCGACCATTGGCTTAGTGAATATGATGAAATCGATTTAAGTATGGTTAGACATGAGCCTTTTATCTCCTTCAAGCAGGTCAATGAGCTGCGTGCAATCATTAACCATTTTTGTCATCAGGCAGGTTTTGAACCAAATATCGTATTTGAAGGTGAGGATATTGGGACGGTTTCTGGTCTCGTTGGGGCCAAATTAGGTATTTCCCTCGTGCCCGACATACAGGTCTTAGATAAGCAAAAAATAAAGCCCATTCGTGTAAAAAATCCTATCTGCCAAAGGGATATAGGGATGGCTTGGTTGAAGAACTCTTACTCCTCTCCTGCGGTCAAGGGCTTTATTCAATTTGTCCATCACTTATTCGAAATCAACTAAAGGAGTCCCAAACATGAATTACATCCAGCGTGGAACACGTTCATTTAAGAGAGTCAATTTTGCTATCTTCGCCGGGGGCTTCAGCACCTTTGCCATTCTATGGGGACCACAGGCTTTATTGCCAGATATTGCGAGTGATTTTGGTGTTTCACCAACAATGTCAAGCCTGAGCATGTCATCTGCAACGATCACTCTATCCATCAGCCTTTTGATTGCTGGCTCTCTGTCAGAGGTGTTTGGACGTAAACCCATCATGGCGATATCATTAGTTGCCTCTTCGATTCTTTCGATTATCACAGCTTTTTCACCGAGCTTTCAGCTCTTAATCCTATGTCGAATTTTACAAGGAATTACGCTTGCGGGCCTCCCTGCCGTTGCCATGGCCTACATTGGTGAGGAAATAGAACCGAGAAGCTTAGGAATGGCGATGGGACTACATATAAGTGGAAACTCTCTCGGTGGGATGACTGGACGGATTATCGGCGGGATATTAACAGATTATTTCAGCTGGCATGCCGCCTACATCGCCATTGGATTCTTGAGCCTACTGGCCAGTATTGTTTTTATTGTATTTTTGCCAAAATCTTCTCATTTCCGGCCACAAGCTTTTGCTTTAAAAGGGCTAGCCACTTCCTTATTTAGTCAATTTAAGGAATCCGGTCTTATTTGTCTTTTCAGTCTCGCTTTTTTGTTAATGGGAAGCCTAGTGTCCCTCTACAACTATATCGGCTTTGAGTTAATGAAGCCCCCCTACTCCTTGAGTCAAACCTTGGTTGGCTTCATCTTCATTGTCTATATTATGGGGACATTTAGCTCGACATGGATGGGGATGCTCGCCGATCAATACGGGAAAAAGAAAATCCTGCAACTGTCACTACTCATCCTCTTAATCGGGGTTACCATTACGCTAAGTCCGAATCTATGGTTGATGATTCTAGGCATTGCCGTCTTTACGTACGGATTCTTTGGAGCACATTCCATCGCAAGTGGTTGGGTGGGAAACATGGCTACCCATGACAAAGCGCAAGCATCCTCGCTCTACCTATTTTTCTATTATACAGGCTCTAGTGTCGGCGGGACGGTGAGTGGAACCTTTTACAGCCACTTTGGCTGGCCCGGTGTCGTCTCCATGATTATTGTACTTGCTGCCCTTTCGATTGCCATTTCCATTCGCTTAGGGATGATTGCTTCTAGGAAGATGTCTATGAAAAAAGAATGGCGCGCAAGCACTTAAAGTGAAAAACAGCTCAGTTCAACTTGAACTGAGCTGTTTTTCATTTAGGCTCTTTTCTCAAACATTGTTGCTTTTGCAGAAGAAATAATTAGAGAAAACTCTTGTTTATGCAGACTATCTCTAGAAACAACGCAGGAAAGAGCTAC
>DLCS01000288.1:0-377 GCA_002480735.1 Bacillaceae bacterium UBA7792
CGCTCCATCATTGCAAATCCACCCTCAACAAAATCCTCTACCGTTCCCCAGTTATGAGAAATATGTAGAACGTCTAAAAATGGAGCTATTTTTTCATAGCGTTCAAGCTCAAGAGTTAGGTTTGAGTTCAGTTGAGTACGAATCCCTCTTGAATGGGCATACTCAAGTAAAGGGAGTACGTAGGCTTCTACCGATTTTTTTGAAAACATAGGCTCTCCACCAGTAATGCTTAATGATCTTAGTGTGGGAATTTCATCGAGCCTCTGCATCAGAAGATCGATTGGAAGGGCTTTTGGATCCTTATGTGTCAAAGTATAACCAACAGCACAATGCTCACAGCGCATATTGCATAAATTCGTTGTTGTAAATTCAATATT
>DLCS01000288.1:519-3648 GCA_002480735.1 Bacillaceae bacterium UBA7792
GTTGTTGTAAATTCAATATTGGTTAAGGTCATGTTCCCATATTGTTCAACATCCATGTAGGCTTCCCAAGGGTCGAAACGAGGTGAGATTTTTCTGTCCATAGTATATAACTCCTTTAATCAAGCTAATAACAAAACCTTTGTCATTATCAGATTCTATGTCTGATCTGTCAATTAATTTCTCTTTACGATTAAGAATATGTGGTTGCGAAAAGAGAAGCTTTTTTGTACGATCAGTGAGTTAGCACGATGGAGTGAAAGGAGCGCAAAATTTTGGGTAGTCCAATTAAAGAAAAAGAAGACCAAGTAGTTTTCTTGAAAAAGCGATTAAATATGTTTCTTGATCTATTGGATGCGATTGAGCCGGAAAATGCAGAGCTTGAGGATATTGACCGACTCATTTCAATAATCGATGATTTAGAATCGAAATGTCGAGAATTTCAAAATCGAGAGCTATGAGGAAAGGGCCCAATGGGCTCTTTTTCTATGAGGTAGATACCTTTAAATCAAAGGGAGATAGGAGTATAATAAGATTCGAGAAATTGCATGAATTTCACATTTCGCACGGATTGTGGTTCTGGAATGTCCTTGGTACCGGCCATTCCGTTTCATACTAGGCGTGCGATACGCATAGGGTGAGCAGCACTTTTCTCCGTTGTTTCTAAAGATAGACTACATGAACAACTGCTTTGTTTAATTATTTTTATTCCAATGCAACAATGTTTGAGAAAAGAGCTTCACAAATAAAAGATAAAGCGTTTTCAACAAAGGGGAAAGGGGAACTACCATGAATTTAGAAAAATTTCAAGAGAGCATGTACAAGCTTATTGTAGAAACCTCGACTAATTTACCAAAGGATGTTCGGCGTGCAGTAAAGGCTGCAAAGGAAAACGAAAGCGCTGGTACTCGCGCTGCTATGAGCTTAGCGACGATCACCAATAATATCCAAATGGCCGATGAAAATGTTTCTCCAATTTGTCAGGACACGGGGCTGCCAACATTCAAGATTAAGACACCTGTAGGAGTGAACCAAATTGAGCTAAAAAAAGCGATTCAAAAGGCAATCGCATTAGCTACAAAGGATGGAAAGCTACGTCCCAACTCTGTTGACTCGTTAACTGGGGAAAACAGTGGGGATAACTTAGGGGCTGGAGTTCCAGTTGTGAAGTTCGAGCAATGGGAGAAAGATGATATTGATGTTCGTCTCATTTTAAAAGGAGGCGGCTGTGAAAATAAAAATATCCAATATAGCTTGCCTTGTGAGTTAGAGGGGCTTGGTCGAGCAGGTCGCGATCTTGATGGAATCCGAAAATGTATCATGCACTCTGTCTACCAGGCACAGGGACAAGGCTGTAGTGCAGGGTTTATCGGTGTCGGGATTGGCGGTGACCGTTCTTCAGGGTATGATTTGGCGAAGGAACAGCTCTTCCGTTCCAACGATGATGTGAATCCTCATGAAGACCTTCGCAAGCTCGAGGAATATGTAATGGAAAATGCGAACAAGCTTGGGATTGGAACAATGGGATTTGGTGGAGAAACAACCCTTCTTGGTTGCAAAATTGGCGTTATGAACCGTATTCCGGCAAGCTTCTTTGTATCGGTTGCCTACAACTGCTGGGCCTTCCGTCGTCTCGGTGTGAAGGTCAATGCAGAAACGGGAGAAATAAATGAATGGCTTTATCAGGATGGAGATAAGATTAGCTTTGCGGAAGAGACAGCCAGAGAGCAAGCAGCTGCTACATCTGAGAGTGAGCCAAAGGTTGTCACGCTTAAAGCCCCTATTTCTGAAGAGCAAATCCGTGAGCTCAAGGTAGGAGACGTAGTTCGCATTGATGGCAGAATGTTTACGGGCCGTGATGCGATTCATAAGTACCTATCAGAAAATGATGCTCCGGTTGATTTGAATGGCCAAATTATCTATCACTGTGGACCAGTGATGTTAAAGGATGATGAAGGCAACTGGCATGTGAAGGCGGCAGGACCAACAACAAGTATTCGTGAGGAACCTTATCAAGGGGATATCATGAAGAAATTTGGCATCCGTGCTGTGATCGGTAAAGGTGGAATGGGACCTAAGACGCTTGCTGCCCTTAAGGAGCACGGCGGTGTCTACTTGAATGCGATCGGCGGAGCGGCCCAATATTATGCGGATTGCATCAAGTCTGTTGATGGCGTTGATATAATGCAATTTGGTATTCCGGAAGCGATGTGGCATTTAACGGTGGAAGGCTTCACGGCAGTTGTAACGATGGATGCGCATGGAAACAGCCTGCATGAGGATGTAGATAAATCCTCGTTAGAAAAATTAGCTCAATTTAAAGACAGAGTATTTTAAATCGTGGAGTCTGACTTAAATTCTAAACTGCATCTCTGATTGGTAGACATTCTATCAATTGGAGGTGCAGTTTTTTGATCTGAAATTTGGTAAAAATTACTTGAATATCCCATTTGAGTTCGATTATAATCGAACTAATAAAATATCTAGTTAGATAGGAGTCGAACTTCAGATGACTTATTCAGTCGAACTGCGCTTTCATCCCATTTATGAACTGCTAAATAGCCTCCATGTCTATATTCATGCCAGCTTTTATAAAAAAGTAGATCTCGGTGCTAAGTGGAGAAAAGCTACGATGAAAAAGCTTAGCACAGAGCTTGCAGAGGCTTTAGAGTCTGAGCAAATCGAGCATTTAAGCTATTTAAACTATTTAAATGATTATCTGTTCAGTCTAAAACTAGGAAATGCACCGCTTGAACAATTGTTACAAGAGCTATCCAAGTTAGAAGAAGAGGAAGTGATTAATTATTTTCTCAATCAATTGCATGTTTCGGAAGAAAAACTAAAGCCACATATAGGAACCTTTCATCAAAGTCTTCATTTAGTAAAACGTTGGAACGAAGAATACTTCCAACAGATTGCCCCTAGTATTCTCCCATCCTTAGAAATGGACTTTAAGCAAAAAAGCGAATTATTAAGGAAGGAGGCACCTAGCGATTTTGTAGAAAAAGTAACAAATGGCCTTCTGCTAAGGGGATTTTCTGAAGTGAAAAAGGTTATTTTGTATCCTGTCTACCATGCAAGCCCAATTATTACGTTCGCCCATTTTCCACAAGTGCATTACTATGGCTATCC
>DLCS01000237.1:0-499 GCA_002480735.1 Bacillaceae bacterium UBA7792
CAGCGACGTTTATTAATATATCAAGATAGCAATACAATGTCAACTGTTTTTTAAAGGCTTTTTGAGGAGGAAGTTCTAATATATTTCAAACATTCATTTGTTGGGGCCACTCTCTTAAATAACGTAAAAAGGATTTTGTATCGCTCTTCCATTGCTCGCTTCACTATATGATCAATTCTTTCATCCTCTAAATCGAATAAGATTTCATCCATCTCCCTCTTAATTAAATACTGTATTTCCTTTACTTCCTTGTCATTGATCAGCATTCCTAACATAGTAACCACTCCTAAATATTTGATGGTTATTGTAGTGTTTTCCAATTTTATTATTTTTATGACCCTGCAAACATATTTTTCTAAAATGCGCATACCTATGAGACAAGGAGTGTATTGGACGAGGTGATGGAGGATGAACTTTTTTTTCGTGTTGAATGGTAGAACAATTAAACAGCTGCTGATAGTAATGGTTGCAGCCTTTTTTACGGCTTGGTTTCTATTTC
>DLCS01000237.1:685-1495 GCA_002480735.1 Bacillaceae bacterium UBA7792
GAACCGAAGGCTATCTATAAAGGGGAAAAGGATATCGCCCTTACCTTTAATATCGGATGGGGGGATGAAAAAGCCGAACCGATTTTGGATGTGTTAAAAAAGAAGAATATATCCACAGCAACCTTCTTTCTATCAGGTTCCTGGGCAGAAAGGCATCCCGATTTAGTGGAGAGAATAGTCAAAGAGGGATATGAAATTGGAATTCTTGGTTACAACTACGTGGAGTATACGAAGCTCGAGGAAAAGGAAGTTAGAAGGGATCTTGCAAGAGCGTTAGAAGCTTTTCATAAATTGAACATTAAGAACATCAAGCTCGCTCGTGCTCCCGATGGGCATTTCGATCAAAAGACCTTAAAAGTGGCAAATAGATTGGGGCTTACGGTTGTGCATTGGAGTGTTAATTCACAGGATTGGACGAATCCAGGGGTTGAAAAAATCGTGAAAAATGTTTCCTCCGCAAAAAAGGGGGATATTATTCTTCTCCATGCATCTGATTCTGCCAAACAAACCGCTTCTGCTTTACCACCAATCATCGATCATTTAAATAAAAAAGGGCTTAAATTAATCTCAGTTTCTGAAATGATCGCCAATGCCAATTCAAATACAAGAGAAATAAAATAAGAAGCCTCCTATTTGGAAGGCTTCTTTTCTGCGTTTGATTTCTGATTTAATTTATGAAGAATTAATAATTGATAAGCGTTACAAATTAATAATGGATAAATCATTAAATACACCCAGCTTTGTTCATTCACAGTTAGGATAGGGACCCACTCAAGAACAGAAACCACAACCATAAAGAATAAGGCTGGA
>DLCS01000237.1:1617-3394 GCA_002480735.1 Bacillaceae bacterium UBA7792
CAAACGTATCCTTGTTCGTTTGCTTCGCTTTCATAAACGCAATAATTAAACCAACTACAAGCACTAATGCAGCATCGAAGAGATATGGACCCACTCCTCCTCCATCTGCAAAGGCCCTATATCGAAAATAAACCAAATCAAATAGGACAAAGATGATTAAAACGAGTTGGACACTATTCCACAATTTCACCGATTTAAATATTCCAAGGCCAAACCTATGTACCGTTAAATAAGCGAAAAACCCCATCTGACTGATTAAGCTAAAAATAAGCCCAACACCAAATAACCAAAACAGCGTTTGCAAAATATTGATAATATCAAAATCCGTAAAATACGGTTGAAACTTATCCCAGCGGACAATAAATCCTATAACACCTGTTACTAGACCGCCTAATAACAAGGTGGACATAAACAATCGAACAACATAGCGGCTTTTCAAGTTTATTTTCCTCCATCTCCAAGTTTCCCATTCGATTGTACCAACGAAAGACTGAAAAATCTAGGTATTCGATACAAACGCATAAAAATTGTCGAAATTCTCCATGATAACAGTATGGATGAACAGACTAAGCTTCGCATGGTTCTACCCTTCAAGAAGACCTAAAATCATTTTTTTTTACTTCTCAATAGAAACTTACTGAAAGGAGCTTTCGTTATGAAAAAAAAGTACCTCCTTCTCTCCGTGCTCATCGCACTCTTTATTTCTGGTTGTGCTCAAACAGAAGCAGGCAGCAAACAAGTGGATTATGATGAAACCAAGAAAATGGTTGTCGACATTCTTAAGACGGATGATGGAAAAAAGGCTCTACAGGAGGTCATGTCTGATGACGGAATGAAGGAAAAGCTCGTCATGGATCAGGCGATGGTAACAAATACAATAGAGAAAACCCTAACCTCAGATAAAGGAACGGAATTCTGGAAAAAATCCTTCGAGGACCCGAAATTCGCCGAGGCCATTGCAAAAAGCATGAAAACACAAAATGAAAAGCTCTTAAAGGATTTAATGAAGGACCCCGAATATAAGGGGATGATGATTGAAGTATTAAAGGATCCTGAACTAACAAAGGAAGTAACTACCTTATTAAAAAGCAAGGAATACCGTGAGCATTTACAAAAGGTTGTCACAGAAACCCTCGAGAGTCCGCTTTATAAGGCAAAGATTGAAGAAATGCTTTTAAAGGCTGCCTCAGAAAAAGCCGAAAGCGAGAAAAAATAACGAAGAGGATGCCCAAACGGACATCCTCTCTTCTATATATATCTGTTTTCTTCATGCGAAAATTATTGACCTAATTTTTCAACGACCTTTTTAGCAATATCTAAATAGATTTTTCCTAGCTTGTGATCCTCCTGATATACGGATGGAGCAAAATCATTGTCATCCCAATCCGGTTGGCCAAGCGGCAATTGACCTAATACTTCTGTATTAAGCTCTTCAGCTAGCTTTTCGCCTCCACCTTGGCCGAATACATATTCCTTTTCACCTGTTAGCTTGCTTTCGAAATAGGCCATATTCTCAACGACACCAAGAATCTCATGCTCAGTCTTAAGCGCCATTGCCCCCGCACGAGCCGCTACGAATGCAGCTGTTGGATGTGGAGTCGTCACAATTAACTCCTTACATGAAGGGAGCATGGAATGGACATCTAATGCAACATCCCCTGTTCCAGGTGGTAAATCTAATAATAGGTAATCTAAATCGCCCCACTCTACTTCATTAAAGAAGCTATTGAGCATTTTTCCAAGCATTGGTCCACGCCAAATAATTGGAGCATTATCC
>DLCS01000237.1:3447-4965 GCA_002480735.1 Bacillaceae bacterium UBA7792
TCCTCTACAAAGAAGCCCATGGAGATCACTTGAACTCCAAAACGTTCAACAGGGATGATTTTTTCCCCTCTAACTGCAGGTCGCTTCGTAATGCCCATCATATCTGGCACGCTAAATCCGTAAATATCAGCATCAACAAGCCCGACTTTCTTCCCAAGTCTTGCTAGAGAAACGGCTAAGTTAACAGATACGGTTGATTTACCAACTCCACCCTTACCACTAGCAATCGCAACAAAGGTCGTTTTGCTGTTTGGAGATAGAAGTCCGGCGTCCTTCTCTTCCGTAGCCGTACGGTGCTGAGCCAACACCTCCTCAGGAAGCTGCGAAAAGCGAATGCCTACAGTCTCCGCTCCACCTGCTTTAAGTCGACGAACCACTTCCTGTTGAATTTGAAGCTGTTCGGCAGTACCTGTTTTGGCAATAGCGATTTTAACGCTTACATGATTTTTTTCCTCTTTAATTTTGATTTCTTCGATGGCATTCAACTCTGCGATCGATTTATGTAAAAAAGGATCTTGAATCTCACTAAGAATTTCAATAACTTTTGCTTCTGTTAACATTGGTGCGACACCCCTTCTTCTATTCATTTCCATCTTAAGTATAACATATATCACAAAGAAGACTGTTATTTCAATCACACTGTCTGACGGTTTTTGTTTCAAAAATGAAGAAAAGGGGGTGATACAGTTACCAATCTGGCTCCACTAATTCTTCCTCCTTCGAATAATAGCGAAGGATTCCTTTATAAATGGATGCTGCGATTTTCTTTTGGTACTCATCCTTTTTCAAGTTAGCCCTCTCAGCAGGGTTCGATAGGAAGCCTACCTCCACTAAAACGCCAGGCTTTTTCGCATATTTTAAAATGTATACGTGATTGATTGGCTTTGCCCTTCTTGTCGTATTCTCTAAATTGATTCGAAGTTCATCCTGGATGAATTTTGCAGCACGCTCATTTTCCGATATTTGTGTTGTGTAGAAGGTTTGAGCACCACTCCACTGTGGAGAGGGAATCGAGTTTAAGTGAATGCTGACATAGAAATTGGCCTCGGATTCATTGATGATTTCCAATCTTTTCTTGAGATCCTCTGTTTTTCTTCGACTTAATCCCTTCGTCCCCTCCAACGCTAAATCCTTATCTTCCTCTCTCGTCATCATCACAAGCGCACCCTGCTGTTGAAGATAATCCTTCAGCTTTTTTGAAATACTCAAGGCAATATCCTTTTCAAGTGCATCCTTATCACCCGCTCCCCCGTCCGGTCCCCCATGGCCGGGGTCTAATAAAATAATCTGACCTGATAAAGGAAGGTTCCACGATTTCAGGGAGTCATCCTCCATAAATTCATATTGAATAATAAAAATGAGAAGGGTCAATCCAACTATAAATGCACCGATTTTAATCTTTTTGCTCATTTGCTCCAACCAATCCTTCCCGCTCGTCCTTTTCAATTCAATATATGGGACAAGTAGGATGATTAGAACATGAATTTAAGCGCCTAGTGAAGCTTTAATTTATGCCGC
>DLCS01000132.1 GCA_002480735.1 Bacillaceae bacterium UBA7792
CTGGCACCCATATTTTCTGAGCATCGTGGAACACCTCTTATTCTTGACTATGACCCCTATGATTGTCTCTTAAAATGCATCATTCACCAGCAATTGAACCTAGCATTTGCCCGGACGTTAACCGAGCGCTTTGTCAGGACTTTTGGAACAACGGTGGACGGAGTGTATTTTTACCCACAGCCTGATGTGGTGGCAAAGCTCAAGGTAGAGGATTTAAGAGAGCTCCAATTTAGTGGGAGAAAAGCAGAGTATATAATTGGAGTGGCACAGGCGATTGTGGAGGGTATTCTAGATATAGACAGCCTTTCTGAGAAAACGGATGATGAAATCATGAAGGAATTAACGAAGCTGCGCGGTGTGGGTCCTTGGACGGTGCAAAATGTGTTAATGTTTGGACTGGGGCGACCGAACCTTTTTCCGGCAGCGGATATTGGCCTGCAAAATGCCTTGAAAAAACGATATAATCTAGACCGCAAGCCAACGATTGAAGAAATGGAAGCCTATCAAAAGGAATGGGAACCATACTTAAGCTATGCCTCTTTGTATCTTTGGAGGAGCATTGAGTAGAACGAATGAATGGAGAGAACACAGCATGAAAAAGGAACAAACAGCAAAAATCAATGAGAAGCAAACCTTTCCGCTAACCATCAAGCGCCTTGGGATCAATGGGGAAGGTGTCGGTTATTTCAAAAAGCAGGTCGTGTTCGTTCCCGGCGCCCTTCCAGGTGAAGAGGTCGTGGTTGAAGCAACGAAGGTTCACCCCAAATTTGCCGAGGGTCGAATCAAAAATATTCGAAAAGAGTCGCCATTCCGTGTCCAGCCCCCTTGTCCCCATTATGAGGAGTGTGGAGGCTGTCAGCTGCAGCATTTGCGCTATGACAAGCAGCTAAAGGAAAAACGGGACATTGTTATTCAAGCGCTGGAAAGACATACAAAGCTGCCGACAGCCGAGCTTGATATTCGTGAAACCCTTGGAATGGAGGACCCTTGGAATTACCGCAACAAAAGTCAATTCCAGGTCGGGAGTCAGAATGGAAAGGTGCTTGCTGGCCTCTATGGCCTGAACTCTCACAAATTAATCCATATCGATCATTGTGCTGTCCAGCATCCAAAAACCACGAAAGCCACAGGCAAGGTCAGAAAGTTAATCGAAAAATTAAATATCCCTATCTATAATGAAAGAACGAAAAAAGGCATCGTCAGAACCATTGTGACAAGAGTTGGCATCCAAACGGGTGAACTGCAAATCGTTTTAATTACAACAAAGAAGGATTTCCCACAGAAGGAACAGCTTATCCAAGAAATTAAAAAGCGGATGCCGGAAGTGAAATCCATCGTTCAAAACATTAACGGTGAAAAAACATCCTTAATTTTTGGCGATGAAACCTTTGCATTAGAGGGAAATGAGTATATTCAAGAAACCTTAGGAGATCTGCAGTTTGAATTATCGGCAAGAACCTTTTTCCAGCTGAATCCTGAGCAAACTGTGAAGCTCTATGATGAAGTGAAAAAAGCGGCTGGATTAACGGGAACGGAAAAAGTAGTCGATGCTTACTGCGGCGTCGGCACGATTGGACTATGGCTGGCGGATAAAGCAGGAGAAATTCGCGGCATGGATGTCATTCCCGAATCCATTGAAGACGCAAAGAAAAATGCAGCCCGACACGGAATCAAGCATGCCAAGTATGTCACGGGAAAAGCTGAAGTCGTCATGCCGAAGTGGGCGAAGGAAGGTTGGAAACCAGATGTGGTTATTGTTGATCCGCCAAGGACAGGGCTCGACCAGCAGCTATTGAAGACCATTTTGAATGTTAAGCCGAAGAAGGTTGTTTATGTATCCTGTAATCCGTCGACGTTGGCTAAGGACATTGCGGTGTTAGCGGACAAGTATAAGGTGGAGTATTTGCAGCCGGTGGATATGTTTCCGCAGACAGCGCACGTTGAGTGTGTTGTCTTGATGTCGAGGGTGGTGTAGATCACGAATAAACACCTGACTGTCATAATAAACTCTTGCTAACTTCACCACCAATTCTGTAATAATAAACATTTGCTTTTTCAGCACAAAATCCAAATAGAAACTCGGGTTTTCCTCATCGGGATCCCGAGTTTTTTCATGCCTTTTTCAATGTTTTTTCAATACAGTTATGTTCCTAAACCATTGGTATTACTGGGTTTATTCAATATGCCAATCAATATAATCCCAATAATAAATCAATACTCATTCAATACTTTTCTCTTTTCTCTTGATCTCTTATCTCCATTACTTTCTTCTCTCTATTATGTCAGAACTTTATTCCATCTCCCCAAAAACCATGAAAAAACAGCCGAAAAAGGGCCGAAAAACGGTCATTTTTGAACCGAAAAACCTTCAAAATGGGGGTTCCGTAGCAAAACTTTATTTTAACTCGAACGGTGGAATGCGGGTTGGAGGGATGGGGTTTAGCAAATGATTATTCTTATGGTACAGAAATTGTAGATCAATAATAAACTCTTAGCAACCATAATAAACTCTTGCTAATCTCAACGCCAATTCTGTAATAATAAACAATTGCTTTTCTAATACAAAATCCAATAAATTCTCGGATAACAGATGA
>DLCS01000167.1:0-3213 GCA_002480735.1 Bacillaceae bacterium UBA7792
AACACAGTTTTTGGCTTCAAATACTTGGGGATCATGCTCGATTTATCCATGATTCGTTAAGCCCTTCAGAGCAGCAGGCCATCCAAGAGGCCCAACAGTTTATCACCGTCTTTGAGCAATTATTAAGTCAAGTAGGAATTGCGGAACCCATTGCATTAAGCAAGCAGGTGGTAGAGGAGGTAGGACGGTTAAGAGAATATAAGCTGAGGATAATTGAACAGCAGCTTGCTGGAAAGATCACGCTCCATCTTACTCCTTCTTTCATCAACCATATGGTAAATGAGCTAGAGGAATATCAACTATTACTGGGATTCTTGACAAGAGGGGAAGTACCACCTGTCTATCATGAACTCCATCATCATTTAATTTGGCTTTTAGACGGGGCAGGGCATGCCGGAGCGATTTCTGATAATATGGACCGTGTGGAAAAGGAAATAAGAAGGAAAAGCAATGAATTCATGAAGGATTTTGAAGACTTTTACTTAAAAGCAGTAGAAATGACTGGATTCCTTCGTACGAACCTTTCGACATTTCCAGCGCTTAAGAAATTCAAAGATGATGTTCAGTTAACGATGAAGCTATTTATGGGCTTTCTCTCAGAAATTGAAGGGCTGAGTCTTAGTAAGGAAGCATTGGGTTCTTTTGCACCGTTAATGGCCGACCACATGATGCGGGAGGAACGCTATTATTTAATCAAACTATCCCAATCAGCTGAATTTCTCGAATAAAAAGTGGAAATAAAAATGCGGTCTGATGGATATGGACCGCATTCTCGTGTTTATCCTAATTGCTTAATAAATTCTCTCATGAATCCAGGTAAATCAGGCCATGCATGTCCTGAAACTAAGTTCCCTTCTACATGTAGATGTTCTTCAATATATGTAGCCCCTGTTGCTTCAACATCTGGCTTGCATGCGATATATGCGGTCAATTCTCTGCCCTTTAAATACTGGCTGACCG
The DNA here is from genome assembly GCA_002480735.1 of Bacillaceae bacterium UBA7792. Taxonomy (GTDB): domain Bacteria; phylum Bacillota; class Bacilli; order Bacillales; family Cytobacillaceae; genus Robertmurraya; species Robertmurraya andreesenii. The sequence continues at coordinate 961 of DLCS01000167.1, forward strand.
TAGTCAAAATGAGGCTCGCATGACAAATGGCAGCAACCGGTTTATTTGTCTCAAAGAAGTGAGCAACAATCTTTGGAACATGCTCGTTTAGGCGAATATATTCTGGTGCTCTTCCCCCAGGGATAATCAAACCATCATACTCTTCAGGATTCACTTCTTCAAATGCAAGGTTGGATTCAATCAAGTAACCCTTACTTTCCGTATACGTGTCCCAGCCAATAAAATCGTGAACAACCGTTTGCAGCTGCTTCTTTGATGGAGCAGCAATCTGAACATCGTATCCTTCCTCGAGGCAGCGGAAATACGGATAATAAATTTCCAATGCTTCAACCGCATCGCCAGCTAAAATGAGTACTTTTTTTGACATACTATCTCCTCCTCCTGCGAACTTTGAGACTCCAAGCCTCCTCTTTATATATTCGCAACAGGGTGGGTGAATTCCTACCTTGTTCACAAAAAGTTCTTTCTTTAGCTGGCTTTTTTATCCGGTTTAATAGCAATTAACGTGAGCAAAACCGAAAATACCCCAACCGCGCTTAAAATGAAAAAAAGACTTCCCGCCATGTATTTTAATAATACTGCGATAGCTGGTGGCCCAGCAGCGACCCCAATAAATCTCATCGAGTGATAGATCGAAGTAATCGTTCCCCGCTGGTCTTTGTTAACACCGTCGGTAATGAGCGTATCGAGACAAGGAAGGCTGGCTCCAATACCAATGCCAGCTAGCAGAAACATGGATAACATAAACCATAGACCTTTCGAAAAGCTAAGGGAAGCGATTGAAAGAGCCATGATTAAAAGGCCGGTGAACGTAATCCACTTCATAAGGACCTTGTTTTCTTTAATGACCTTCCCTGTGATAAGGGAGGTCAGGCATAGAGCACCTAAGGGAATGGCCAGATACAACCCTTTCTTGATGTTGAAAATATCATAATTTCTTTCAAGAATTTCTGATAAATAAAAAAGAACTCCAAACAAGACAAACATCAAAATAATCCCAATTGCAAAGATTGCCAACAACCATCTTCCATTGTTCTTGAAGCTCTTTTTGACCTGCTGAATAAATTGTTTAAAGGGCATTGGTTCATATTCTGTATTTGGCCGTCTAACGAAGAATGCCATGAGCAGAACCGACACAAAGCAAAAAATCGGAAAGGCCAGGAACGGGACATACCAGATAAATGTTGCTAGAAATGCACCTAGAATGGGACTGATTACTTTTCCTAACGTATTTGATGTTTCGATAATACCAAGAGAGGTACTAACCTCTTCTTCACTCTTAAACATGTCGCCAACGAGCGGCATCACAATTGGTGCGGCACCTGCTGCTCCAATTCCCTGCAGGGCGCGCCCAGCAAGAATGATGAAGTAAGGATCGCTTATTTTCCAAGCTGCCCACCCAGACAAAAGACCCCCTAGACCAGCTATGATAAGACTAGGGATAATAACTTTTTTTCGCCCGATATGGTCAGACAAAAAGCCAGCAATCGGGATAAGAATGATCGCCACGATGGAGTAAACGGTGATGATCATGCTCGATTGAAAGGAGGAGATCCCTAATTTATTCTCCATGACAGGAAGAACAGGGATCAGCATCGAATTCCCTAATGTCATGACGAGAGGGATGGACGATATCGCAAGAAGGGCCCATTTGTTCAGATGCTTTTTATTCGATTGGTTCTTACTCTTGCTTATTTCCCTATTGCTAGTAAAAGAATTCTCGATAAAATCCATCAAAGCCCCGCCTTTTGATAAAATGGTTCATACAACATTAATATTTGCTGAAAACCTGAAATCTAATTGAAAAAAGGTTAACTATTTATGGAATTGAATCGGCCGATTCAAAAGGCGTAATCTAGGAAATCATATATTTAACTAATTTTTAAAAAATTCCTGTTGACTTTATTGAAATTTCTGTATATGATAATTGACAATATATGCTAGGCGTTGAAGAAGAGGAGTAGCTTACGACGGAAACTATAGAGAGCTGATGGTTGGTGCAAATCAGTGTTGAGTCTTAAGTGAATGGGCTTCTGAGCCCCAAACCGAACGGAGCTTTATCTTAGTAGGCTTTGGCGAATGCGTCTCATCGTTACAAGAGACAGGTATTCATGCTTTGGATACTGTAAAGTGAGCTAGAATTAGCTAATAAAGGTGGCACCACGGGTTTCTCGTCCTTTTTCTTGGATGAGAAGCCCTTTTTGTGTTTGTGTAGAGTGATTTTGCCTTATACGTGTACGTGAACGGGTTTTA
>DLCS01000167.1:3340-3546 GCA_002480735.1 Bacillaceae bacterium UBA7792
GAACGGGTTTTATTCGGAACTCAACACAAAATATTACAGAGTCTAAAAATAAATAATGTAAATCGTCGAATAAGAAGAGTACATGGAAACGTGTTCGTTAAAGAGAGCCGGGGTAGGTGAGAGCCGGTACGAATACTTCCATCGAATGGCCTTATGAGAGACAGTCTGAAATGAAAGTAGGACCGTACGGAATTCCACCGTTAAAA
>DLCS01000106.1 GCA_002480735.1 Bacillaceae bacterium UBA7792
AAATTTGATCCATTATTATCTGGTTTAATGGATCAAATTTCAGAGCTCATGATTGAAACCCAGAGGGAAACACGCCGCTTGTGGCTGTTTTCTAAGCAAACAACTAGTGAAAAGCTGTACGATCAGCATATGGAAATTTATAAGGCGATTCTTAAAAGAGACGAAGAGCTTGCTCGAGAAGCTATGCTTTCCCATCTTGAAAATGTCGAGAACATTTTAAGAAAATACTTCGAAGAAACCGTTCATACTGAGAAATCTCAGTGATGAAAATGGAAAGTTTGAGGCTTATTTAGGCGATTGAATAGGTCTCAAACTATTTGTATTTCTAGTATTTTATTCCCTTATTCCTTTCTGGTTATAATTTCCTTTGTCATGTTTTGAGTGAAAACTCTTTCTAACAAAGGCTTGTTTGTAGTAGTATTAATTTAGTGAAATTGGTGTTTCCAATTTTTAGTCATCAGATGACCAGTTGACTATAGATCGAAATGATCGACAAATACTGTTTTATAAGGAGCGGGGAAAATGAAAGTAACCCTTTTTGCTACTTGTTTAGTAGATATGTTTCAAGGTGATGTAGGTAAAGCAACAGTTGAGCTGTTGGAGCGTTTGGGCTGTGAGATTGATTTTCCTGAGAACCAAATTTGCTGTGGACAGCCAGCCTATAACAGCGGATATGTGAAGGAAACCATTCCAGTAATGAAGCAAATGATGACTGCTTTTGAAAATGCTGAGTATATTGTGGCACCATCTGGATCCTGTGCATTCTTTTTTAAAGAATATCCACATATTTTTAAAGATGACCCAGTTTGGTTTCCGAAAGCAAAGGCTCTCGCTGATAAAACTTATGAATTAACACAATTTATTGTGGAAGTTCTAAAAGTAACAGATGTAGGGGCACGCTTGGAAGGAAAAGCGACCTACCATACCTCTTGCCATATGACAAGATTACTTGGAGTGAAAGAACCTCCTATGACTTTATTGAAAAATGTAAAAGGTTTGGAATTAGTTGAACTTCCTTTTAAAGAGCAGTGCTGTGGATTTGGTGGAACGTTCTCCGTTAAAATGGCTCATATTTCAGAGCAAATGGTGGATGAAAAAGTTGAGCATGTTGAAGAGACAGAGGCAGAATACTTAATTGGTGCAGATGCAGCTTGCTTAATGAATATCGGGGGAAGAATTCAAAGACAAGGGAAGCCGATTAAGGTCATGCATATTGCTGAAGTACTAAATTGTCGATAAGTTGTACCTTTTTTACATTGAGAAAAGGAGGAAAAACAAATGCCAATGAAAACAAGTACCCAACCATTTAAGGAGCGGGTAAATGATAATATTCAGGATTCTTTTATGCGTGGAGCTGTTTCAAGTGCTCAAAATCGATTTCAAACAAATCGACTTAAGCAAGCGGAAGAACTAGGACATTGGGAGGATTGGCGCTCTCACGCAGAAGAAATTCGTCAGCATGTTTTGGAGAATTTGGATTACTATTTATTTGAATTAAGTGAGAATGTTTCCAAAAGAGGTGGACATGTCTTTTTTGCTTCGACCCCTGAAGAGGCAAATCGCTATATAAAAGAAGTTGTCGAGAAAAAAGCAGCAAAGAAAGTCGTCAAGTCTAAGTCAATGGTTACGGAAGAAATTAACCTGAATTCAACCCTTGAAAATTTGGGCTGTGAAGTCATTGAAACGGATTTAGGAGAGTATATCCTGCAGGTTGACGATCATGAGCCTCCGTCTCACATCGTTGTTCCTGCCCTGCATAAAAACAGACAGCAAATCCGTGATGTGTTTAAAGAAAAACAAGGTTATCAAAATAGTGATAAGGCTGAAGATATTGCGGCCTATGTCCGTGGGAAGTTACGTGAAGAGTTCTTAACAGCTGACGTTGGAATCACCGGCTGTAACTTTGCGATTGCAGAAACAGGCTCTATTACCTTGGTGACAAACGAAGGTAATGCAGACTTAGTAGCTGCCTTACCGAAGACGCAAATCACCGTAATGGGAATGGAAAGACTTGTACCAACAATGGAGGAAATGGAAGTCCTCGTTGGTATGCTCACTAGAAGTGCTGTTGGTAAAAAACTAACAAGCTATGTAACGACCTTATCAGGTCCCAGAGATGAAGGAGATGTTGATGGGCCAGAGGAGTTTCATCTAGTCGTCATTGATAATGGTCGATCTGGCATCCTAGGAACTGAGTTTCAATCTGTCCTTCAGTGTATTCGTTGTGCGGCCTGTGTGAATGCTTGTCCGGTCTATCGCCATGTCGGTGGCCATACGTATGGATCCATTTATTCCGGCCCAATTGGAGCAGTTCTATCCCCATTGCTTGGCGGTTATGATGATTATAAAGAATTGCCATATGCTTCTTCTCTATGTGGAGCATGTACAGAAGCATGTCCAGTAAAGATTCCTTTGCATGAGCTACTGATTAAACATCGCCAAGTGATTGTGGAGCGAGAAGGAAAGGCTCCATTTGCAGAAAAAATGGCAATGAAAGCCTTTGGAATGGGGGCTTCTTCATCAGGGCTTTATAAATTTGCAACGAAGATGGTTCCATCTGTTACGAAGCCATTCACAGACGGCGAGAAATTTACTAAAGGTCCTGGCCCTTTAAAAGATTGGATTGCAATCCGTGAGTTTCCAGCACCAAATAAACAAAGCTTCCGGGATTGGTTCAAAAATCGTCCAAAAGGAGGGAATCAATAATGAATGGAACCATACAGAATCGTGATGCATTCTTAAGTCAAATTGCTAACCGCCTTGGTCGTGAAAGAAAAACCTCATTAGAGAGACCTAAGTGGAAATACAATCCTCAGGATGAAGTATTGAAAGATGCAACACAAGATGACCTTGTAGAGGTATTAAAGCAACAATGCAATAATATCCATACAAAATTTGTTCAAACGAATTCAGCCAATCTTGTTGCTTCCCTGAAAGAAGTTGTCGATGGCTATGGTGGCGGTTCCATCGTTGTAGGGAACGATAAGCGATTTGAACAATTTGGTCTAAGCGAGCTTTTGAAAAAAGACTGGCCAGAATCCGGGTCGGAGGTACATGTTTGGGATCATACTTTGGGAAGAGAAAATATAGAAAAAGCGAACCTGGCAAATGTAGGGATTTCCATCAGTGAAATTACTTTGGCTGAGTCAGCTACAGCTGTTCTTTTTAGCAGCAAAGATCAAGGAAGAACCATTAGTTTTCTACCAAATTATTCGATTATCATTATGCCTAAGAGCACGATTGTTCCTCGTATGACTCAAGGAGCTCGATTTGTTCGAGAAAAAGTGAAAAACGGTGAGCAAATTGCCTCTTGTGTCAACTTTATTTCTGGACCAAGTGATTCTGCCGATATCGAAATGATTCCAGTTATTGGGGTTCATGGACCAATAAAAATGACCTATATCGTCGTTGATGATCTGTAAAAAAGAAGAATTTTATATCAATATAGTAAGGTATGCCGATTAAACGGTATGCCTTATTTTTTTGCCTGTTAACTATATTATAGGAGTATAGAAAACTGTTATAATACATTTATACAACTGTTATATAACTATATTTGTGTATTGGTTAGCTTGAAAGCACGATTTTTATTTAAATAATAAGAACTGTATCACATATTTTTTGTTTGATGTTTGATTTTTATCACAGCAAGAATAAATTTTTTAAAATAAAATAAGAAGTGGATTTAGAAAGAGCTCAATAGAAAGCTCAAAACACTATTCATACAGTACATATAGGGAGGGAGAACATGTCTATTTTACCGAAAAAAAATGAGTTGGGATTTTTTGAGATTCGCTTGGAATCTATCGGTGGTTTAGGTGCAAATTTAGCTGGAAAGATGCTTGCTGAGGCTGGTGTACTGGGACTTGGTCTTAACGGATCAAACTTTTCTTCATATGGTTCAGAGAAGAAGGGATCGCCAGTGAAAAGCTTCATTCGATTCTGTGATTCAGATGTAGAAATTCGTGATCATAGTCCGATTGAGCAGCCGCATGTCATTGGGGTCTTTCATGAGGCGTTATATAAAACGATTGATGTTGTAAGTGGATTAAATTCCGATGGAATCGTTCTAGTGAATTCAACAAGGGGATTTGAGGAAATTAAGAAGGATTTACAATTAGAGTATGGTACTTTAGCCATTGTCGATGCATTAGGGATTGCGGTTGAAGAGCGTACAAAGGTAAATACAGCAATGCTAGGAGCGTTGTTCCGCATTTGTGATTTCCTTGATCCAGATTCGATGAGAGCTGTTATTCGCAAAACCTTTGAGAAGAAATATCCTCACTTAGTAGAACCGAATATTCGTACATTTGATCGTGGCTACAACGAGGTCCAATTTAAAACCTATGAGGTACCAGCTCATGCGGAAGGAAAGAGTTTTACTAGACCAGAGCCTCGACTTGGCTATGAAACTCAAGCTATTGGCGGTGTAATTACGGCTCAAGGAAATAGTATTCTTAAGGATTTAAGTGGCTCACGTCAGGGCTTCTTGCCTGAGCTCGATCTCGGTGCATGTATTCACTGCGCCCAGTGTGATACGGTATGTCCTGATTTCTGCTTCGTTTGGGAAGAAGGAGAAGACAAACGCGGCAGAAAGCAAATGTTCCTTAAGGGGATTGACTATCAATATTGCAAGGGCTGCCTAAAATGTGTGGAGGCTTGTCCAACAACTGCCCTTAATGATTTACGTGAAACGATTGGCTATGCAGATGCTCATCGAGTGAAGCAGAACTTTCCATATGTAGCAGGAGGTGTTTCTTAATGGCAATGGTGGAAAAAGAAGTTCAAGCTGAGCAAGTGGCTACCTTTGAATCAGGAAACGAAATGGCAGCCATGGCTGCTGCACAAATTAACTATCATTTAATGGGGTATTTCCCAATAACACCTTCGACAGAGGTTGCGCAATATTTAGACCAAATGAAATCCCGTGGTGAGCATGATATCAAACTCATCGCCGCTGATGGAGAACATGGTTCCGCTGGTATTTGTTACGGAGCCGCCGCTACAGGTGCCCGTGTCTTTAATGCAACCAGTGCGAATGGATTCATGTACATGCTTGAGCAGCTTCCTGTACAATCAGGAACACGCTTTCCAATGGTGATGAATCTTGTGACCCGTGCGATCAGCGGGCCGCTGGATATTAGAGGGGACCATTCAGATCTATACTTTGCTCTGAATACCGGATGGGTCATATTAACAGCAAGAACGCCTCAAGCGGTCTATGATTTAAATATCATGGCATTAAAGATCGCTGAGCATTCCAAGGTTCGTCTTCCGGTAATCGTTGCTTATGATGGATTCTTTACTTCTCATCAAAAGCGGAAGGTCCATTATTTTAAGGATAGAAGAGTTGTTCAAGAATTTGTTGGTGAATGTCCTACAGATTACAATTTCATCCGTGATCCGAAGAAGCCTGTTACCATTGGTGCTCATATGGATGGAAAGGATTTAACGAATAACCATTTCCAGCAATCAGAAGCAATGTACGCAGCAGGGGATGTGTTCCAAGAGGTTGCAGCAGAATATGCGAAGCTTTCTGGCCGTGAATACCCAGTGCTTGACCTCTATCAAATGGAGGATGCAGAGGTAGCCCTATTCCTACTGAACTCTGCCGCTGAATCAGCGAAGGATGTTGTGGACAAGTTACGCAAGCAAGGAATTAAAGCAGGTGTTATTAGTCCAAATATTATCCGCCCGTTCCCACAAGAAGCGATTCGTAAGGCATTGAAAAATGTAAAAGCTGTACTAGTTGGGGAGAGAGCTGATTCCTACGGGGCTCATGGTCCAAACCTCACTCATGAAGTCAAGTCAGCTCTGCAGGAGGACAAGGATAACAGGACTATTGTGTTAAGCAGAGTTTTTGGATTAGGTGGAACAGACTTTTATGCTGATGATGCTGAAAAGTTCTTTGAATTCGCCATTGACGCAATGGAAAAGGGCTTTGCAGAGAAACCATTTGATTATTATGGACATGTGCCAGGAAAACCGGAGAATGCCCTTAAGCCAGTCATCGAGCCGCAGCATGGAGATGTCTATAAATCAGGTCTAATCGAAGTGAAGATGGATGAGGAAACAAATAAACTAAAGGTGAAAATTCCACCGCTTCGTGCATTGACAACAAAGCCAAAACGAATTGCATCTGGTCATGGAGCATGCCCTGGATGTGGAATTTTTGGTGGGCTTGAGCTCTTTTTCAAAGGGATTGAAGGCGATGTTGTGGTCCTATTCCAGACAGGGTGTGCCTATGTAACAACGACATCTTACCCACATTCATCCCATAAACAAACGATGATGCATAACCTTTTCCAAAATGGTGCCGCAACCCTATCAGGTACGGTTGAAGCCTTCCTAGAGCTAAAGCGTAGAGGAGAAATTCAAGTATCAGATGATGCCACCTTCGTCATGATCACCGGTGATGGTGGAATGGATATCGGGATGGGTTCTGCTATTGGTACAGCCCTTCGTAATCATAAGCTTATCATCCTTGAGTACGATAATGAGGGTTATATGAATACAGGCTCGCAAATGTCCTACTCCACACCAATTGGAAATATGACAAGTACAACAAATGTTGGTAAGACGCAAAAAGGGAAGGCCTTCCACCATAAGGATACCCCACAAATTATGGCGTCAACCAATATTCCTTATGTGTTCACAGGTACGGAAGCATTCCCGCAGGACCTAGTAAAGAAGGCTGCTAAAGCGCAGTGGTATGCTCAAAATGTAGGTACGGTCTATGGAAAAATTCTTATCACTTGTCCATTAAACTGGAAATCTGAAGATCGCTATGGAAATACGATCATGGAAGCGGCCGTAAACTGTAATTTCTTCCCACTTTATGAGGTGGAGCAAGGGATAACTACCATTACCCATGATCCAGAAGCAAAGAAAAAGAAAATTCCTCTTTCCGACTGGTTGAAGTATATGGGTAAGACTAAACACTTATTGAAGGAAGAAAATAAGGAAATTCTAATGGATTTCGAAAAAGAAATTGATAGAAGATGGCAGCGCCTAAAAGCACAGCATGAAAATCCACTCTTATAATAAATTTGAGGCCGTTTCTCGTGGGACGGTCTCTTTTTCACAATTTTTTGAAGTTCCGACTATCCATTTTTTATCAAATTGATGGAAGGTGTTTCAAGCGTGAATGTAGAATATGAGATTTATATTCTATTTTTTGGTCCAATCACGATTATGCTTAAAGGGGGGATACGATGAAGGAAAGGCGGTTGCAAGATGATTTGGCACAGCTAAAGCGGGATGAAGAATTGCAAGAACTTGAAAAGAAAGTGCAAAAAAATGCAGATCTATACAGAGATTTATTTCTAGAGGCTTTAGATGGAATTATTTTTTGGAACAATGAGGAAGGAATCATTGAAGCGAATGAATCCGCTTGCAGAATTTTCGAAAGCAGTGAGCAACAGTTAAAGAATAAGAAGCTAGAAGACTTTGTTTGCTTAAGTCAGAAAAAATATTCGAAAGTATTGAATGAACTTAAACAAAAAGGCTCGGTCAGAGATTCCCTTGTTTTTTTGATGCCTAATGGCCAGAAGAAAATACTGGAGTTCACAACAAAGCTTCATTCTGTCGATGGTCACCACATGACGATCCTGCGTAACGTAACCGATAGTTATAAAATGGAGCAGGAGCTGAGGAAACGAGAAGCAAAGTTTCGTAGTATTTTTGAATGCTCCATTGAAGGAATCATCCTTTGGAATAATCAATTTGAAATCGTAGATGTTAATCCCGCTGTAGAGGAATTATTGAACGAAACGAAGCATGCATTAATTGGGCAGTCAATTTTGTCTATATTGGCTAGAAATAAGATGACGAGGGAACATATCAAAGAACAAATTCAGCTTCATAAATACACGGAACAATCAAGTGGGATTTTATCATTAACTCTTAGAAACGGTGAAAATTTAGATGTTGAGTATTCGACAAGAAGAAATGTATTTTCGAAACTTAACCTGACAACTTTTAGAGATATCACTGCGAAGCTGAAAATGGAAGAACAGCTCCGAAAGTCAGATACGCTAAGTGTGATTGGACAGCTTGCAGCGGGGATCGCCCATGAGATCCGCAATCCCTTAACAGCGCTTAAAGGGTTTATTCAGTTACTAGAGGATATGATTAAGGAAGATCACTCTATGTATTTTAGTGTCATAAAATCTGAATTAAATAGAATTGATTCCATTATTAATGAATTTCTCATTTTGGCCAAACCAAAAGTTGTTCAATACATAGACAGCGACATTGTGAATATCATGAAGGATACAATTGAATTATTGAAACCGCAGGCAGTATTACATAATGTGCAATTTAAATTCGAAGTGGAAGATGAAATCCCTACCATTGTTTGTGAACCTAATCAGCTTAAGAAAGTTTTCATAAATTTGATCAAAAATGCGATTGAAGTGATGCCAAATGGTGGCTTTATTACGATAAACTTGAGATTATTAGAGGGGAAAGAGATTCTCATCTCTATTCAGGATGAAGGAGAGGGCATCCCTCCAGAAAAATTACAGATGTTAGGTGAGCCATTCTATACGACAAAGGAAAAAGGAACCGGCTTAGGATTGATGGTTTCCTATCAAATTATTGATGAACATAATGGGCAAATTGAAATTGAAAGTGTGCAAGGAAAAGGGACTACTTTTTTGATTAGACTTCCTACCCGAAAGGATGACAGACAGAATGAAGGAATACACAAGCATCCAAACGATTATAGGTAAACTCTATATTGTCATAGAGGATGAGAGGATTGTAGCCATCCATATGGGTGAAGAGGACTTTTTACAATCTGAAAATCCAAGTCACATGACCAATAATAGAAATCATCCGTTATTAAATGAAGCTTCTCGGCAGTTACAGGAGTACCTGTCGGGGAATCGGTCAGAATTTGATTTACCCTTAAAGGTTGAAGGGACAGAGTTTCAAATGAAGGTATGGAAACAGCTTCAGTCAATCCCCTATGGAAAGACTAGCAGCTACCAAGATGTTGCTGTTGCAATAGGTAATGAGAAAGCGGTCAGGGCTATCGGACAAGCTAATAAAGCAAATAGACTGCCAATAATTATTCCTTGTCATCGTGTCATAGGAAAAAATCAGACATTAACTGGGTATGCAGGAAAACGCATAAATATTAAAGAAGAACTGCTGTTGATAGAAGGTGCTCCCTTTAAGAAATAGATAAAAACCTCCTAAGTAAATGCGGAGAATGTCGAAAGTATTGCCGAAAAAGAAGGTTTTTTAGCCTTTTTGAGAATATTCGATAAAAATTTTGTCTAAAATTGCGATTCTATTTACTTTTGCATAAATTCTTGCCATAATTCATCAAGTAGGTTTAATATTCTAGTCATAGGTCATTGGAAGGATTACGGGATGAATACTTAGGGGGAAAAGACTGTGGGATACGATTGCAGTATGATACTAGATGAAATTCAAAAAAAGAGAGAGATAATGATAGAAACCGCTAAGAGAAAGGGTTTCACAAACGATGACACGGTTCGTTACAGCCAGGAATTAGATCAACTTATCTATGAATATCAATGCCATTCTAAAAGACCAAGAAAGAAACAAGATGAAATAAGAATGGGGATCACTCAAATAATGTGGACGCTGCCGTCGGTACATTTAATAGTCCAGTAAATTCATTATAAATAGCAATGTTGGGGGAAGGTTCTATCAGAGGGCCTTTTTTTTATTTTTCTAAAAAGGCATCCATTTGGGAAATATTCGCACTTGTGTGATTTTTATCATAGTTTGTTACAAATTGTTTTTTATATGATGTTGGTAAATATAATTTATCATCTATTAAAAATTTACCTCTTAGATTTCCAGTAGTTTTTCTTCAAACACCATTTGATTATTCTGCACAAATAGAGTATGAAACTTCACCTTCAACGAGAATGAACCCGTTTGTACATTGCTGTTCTATAGGATCTAGACTATAGAAGGCATGACAAAATATATCCACTATTAAGCAATACCAATCGAGAAGGGGGTTTTTTAAGCATGCACATTGTCGTTTGTGTCAAACAAGTACCAGACACAAAAATAATTAAGATCAATCCAAGGACGAACACGCTTGATCGTCGAAGCGCCCCAGCAATCCTAAATCCTTATGATGCACACGCAGTCCAAGAAGCAGTTAAACTAAAGGAAAAACTGGGAAAGGGGAAAATTTCAGTTTTGTCAATGGGTCCACCGCAAGCAACGGAGGTTATTAAAAAATCCATTGAGATTGGTGCGGATGAAGGATATCTAATTTCTGACCGTGCTTTTGCTGGTGCGGACACGCTCGCAACCAGTTATGCATTATCAAAGGCTTTGGAGAAGATTGCTGATGAACTGCCAATTGACATGGTTCTTTGTGGAAAGCATGCGATCGATGGCGATACGGGTCAGGTCGGTCCAGGTATCGCAAGAAGATTGGATATCCCTCCCGTGACGAATGTCATAGAAGTATGTGAAATTAATAAGCAAGAGAAGATGGCAGTGGTCAAAAGAAAGCTTACAAATGGCTACGAACTGGTTCAAGTGAAACTGCCTTGTCTGTTAACCGTAGAGAAGGAAATTAACATGATTGAGTATTCTCCTCTGCCAAACATGATTAAGGCTGCTAGATATAAAGCCAATATTTGGACCGTAGCGGATTTGGGCGAGGTAGATAAGACACAGCTTGGTTTAAAGGGCTCTCCTACAGTAGTTGGAAAAATGTTTACCCCTCCAAAGCTTGAGGGCGGAAAGATGCTAGAAGGTTCCTCAGATGAACAGATTGCACAGCTTATGGAGGTTCTAATGGAGCGGAAAGAGCTCTTAAATGTGAGTAATTAACGAAAAATTGCTATTTTTGCCAATATAATTGATAGATTGGGGGATCATCCATGATTGAAGAATACCGTGGAGTTTGGGTATTCATTGAGCAGAATGATGGTGAAATTGAGGGGGTATCACTCGAGTTACTTGGTGCTGGTCGCAAGCTTGCTGATAAACTAGAGGTCCCACTTGCCGGTGTTTTGCTTGGTGAGGGAATAAGAGAGCTTTATTCTAAGCTGATAGGTTATGGTGCGGATATTGTCTATTGCATAGACCATCCAGTATTGCGGGATTATCGAACAGAGTCCTACATGAAGGGTGTAAATTATCTTGCTGAGAAATACAAGCCAGAAATTTTCTTATTTGGTGCTACTCCAAATGGAAAGGATTTAGCTAGTGCGATCGCAACCGATCTGAGCACAGGGCTAACTGCAGATACAACGATGTTAGATGTGGATGTGGAAAAAAGACTATTGGAGGCAAGCCGACCTGCCTTCGGTGGAAACATAATGGCGACGATTCTATGTAAGAAGCATCGTCCACAAATGGCTACGGTGAGGCCAAAGGTGATGAAGGCACTTCCATTTGATGCAACGAGACAAGGTGAGATTATCGAGGAAACGATCGACCTGTCAGAAGAGACGATGCGGACAAAAGTGCTTGAAATTGTGAAGGATGTAACAAAAAATGCTAAACTAGCTGATGCCCACGTCATCGTATGCGGTGGAAAAGGGATGGGGGATGCGGCTGGCTTCCAGCTGATTCATGATCTAGCAGATACGATCGGTGCAAGTGTAGGAGGGACAAGAGACGTCATTGAAGCAGGTTGGCTTCCCCATGAGCTGCAAATTGGCCAAACAGGGGAAACCGTTACACCTAAGATTTATTTTGCCATCGGAATCTCAGGAGCGATTCAGCATGTTGTGGGGATGAAGAACTCTGAATTGATTATCGCCATCAATAAGGATCCGAATGCAGCGATATTTGAGGTTGCTACCTATGGCATTGTTGGAGATGCCTTGGAAATTGTACCTAAGTTGATAGAACAGTTTAAAGAGCAACAGAAAAGCATGGGGGGTGAGCTTAGCTATGCCTGAGAAGTTTGATGTGATCGTTGTAGGAGCTGGGCCTGCGGGTACCGCCTGTGCCTATACTTGTGCCAAAAATGGATTAAAGGTGTTACAAATTGAGCGTGGAGAATATCCGGGCAGTAAGAACGTGATGGGAGGCGTTCTTTACCGAAAGCAAATGGAAGACATAATTCCAGAGTTTTGGAAG
>DLCS01000196.1:0-6263 GCA_002480735.1 Bacillaceae bacterium UBA7792
GGGGGTCTCTTTGACTTAGAGAACAAGGAGGCGCGCATTGCTGAGCTGGAGGATGAGATGCTCCAGCCTGATTTCTGGAATGATCAACAGAGTGCTCAGGCCGTCATTAGTGAGGCAAATGGGCTAAAGGACCAGGTGAATGAGTTTCATGATTTGAATGAAACCTTTGAGAATCTTGAATTAACCTATGAGCTTGTAAAGGAAGAAAGCGATGCCGAGCTTCAGGCCGAGCTTGAGGAAGAGCTTGAAGACTTAGTGAAGCGAATGAATGAATACGAACTTCAGCTTCTTCGAAGCGAGCCTTATGATAAAAATAATGCCATTTTAGAGCTACACCCAGGGGCAGGTGGAACTGAGTCACAGGATTGGGGTTCGATGCTTCTGCGCATGTATACACGCTGGGCCGAGAAGAAGGGCTTTAAGGTGGAGACGCTGGATTATCTTCCTGGAGATGAAGCGGGGATTAAGAGTGTCACCCTTTCAATAAAAGGTCATAATGCATATGGCTATTTGAAGGCAGAAAAAGGAGTTCATCGACTCGTTCGGATTTCCCCATTTGATTCGTCGGGACGCCGTCATACTTCCTTCGTTTCCTGTGAAGTGATGCCGGAAATGAATGAAGAAATTGAAATTGAAATTCGCAGTGATGATTTAAAGATTGATACCTATCGTTCGACAGGAGCCGGTGGACAGCATATCAACACAACCGATTCCGCAGTGCGTATCACTCACCTGCCAACCGGAATCGTTGTTCAATGTCAAAATGAGCGTTCGCAAATTAAGAACCGCGAGGCTGCAATGAAAATGCTTAAAGCGAAGCTCTATCAAAAGAAAATTGAAGAGCAGGAGCAGGAGCTTGCCGAAATTCGTGGGGAGCAAAAGGAAATAGGCTGGGGAAGCCAAATCCGCTCCTATGTGTTCCACCCATATTCCATGGTAAAGGACCACCGAACCAATACCGAAAGTGGAAACGTCCAAGCGGTTATGGATGGGGACTTGGATATCTTTATTAATGCTTATTTACGCTCTAAACTAAGCCTATCCTAATGATTACAAACCTTCATGAAAAGGGACTTGAGGAAAACTCCCTCAACTATCCCGGCATTGTGAAGGTTTTTTTATGAATAAGGTGTCCACTCCACGTGGACATTTAAGAGAAAATGTCCACCGGCGGTACCAGGTACCAAATGAACAAGTGAATTTACTCCTTTAAAACGGTAGCCTGCTGGCGTTTACAGGGGTGTAAGCCCGTGGTATACTCACTGTCGGAATAGGGGTTTTACATGATTAAGAAGATAATGAGTTATCATAAGGTAAAGGAGACAGGCTATGAGCAACCGTAGGCGCGGACATACATTTAATCCTGTTATTGAAAAAAGCTTAGAGTATTTTTACATATTGCTTGGTTCAGCCATCATTGCGTTGGTGTTCAATGTGTTCCTCTTGCCGAATCGTGTCGCATCTGGGGGTGTGAGCGGGATTAGTACCATCACAGCTGCAGTATTTGGATGGGAACCGGCCTATGTGCAGTGGGCTTTTAACATTCCGCTTTTTATCGCTGGCGTCTTATTATTAGGAAGGCAATTTGGCATCAAGACGCTGGTTGGTACGGTGTTTCTACCATTTGTGGTGTTTCTTACAAAAGAGCTTGATCCTTGGACACATGATCCTTTACTCGCTTCTCTTTTTGGTGGGATCGGAATTGGACTGGGGCTTGGCATTGTGTTTCGAGGGAAGGCATCCACAGGAGGCACGGATTTGGCCGCCCAAATCATCAATAAATATACAGGGTTGTCGCTTGGAACCTGTGTGGCGATTATTGATGGGTTAATTGTCTTAACTGCTGCTATTGTCTTTGATATTGAAAGAGGACTTTATGCTTTGATCGGACTTTATGTCACGAGTAAAACCATTGATCTGGTGCAGATTGGTCTCGGTCGATCCAAAATGGTGATGATCATTACCAATAAACAATCAGAAGTTCGTGAAGGAATTTTGAATAAAATTGATAGAGGTGTGACAAAACTATCAGCATATGGTGGTTATACTGATTATGAACGTCCAATCCTCATGTGTGTCGTAGATCAAACGGAGTTCACAAAATTGAAACAATTGGTCAAAAGCATTGATCCGACAGCATTTGTTGTTGTTATGGATGCAGCAGAGGTACTAGGAGAGGGTTTCAAAAGGGCATAGAATTGGTATAATATAGCCGTATATGTACTATTTTCCTGAGGAGGAGTTCAATTGAAAAAGAAGCTTCTTGCATTATTAATGGGTACTTCTTTAGTATTAGCTGCTTGTGGTGGCGGAGATGATGATGCGAAGGATAAGGGCGGCAACAAAGGCGGAGATACCGCAAGCGCAAATGGTGAAGAGCTATATAACAGCAAAGGCTGTAGTGCTTGCCATGGCGGCGATTTAAAAGGTGGAGTGGGACCTGATCTAACAGCTATCGGCGGTACCTTGTCTGCAGACGAAATTAAGACAGTGATTCTTGATGGAAAAGGCAATATGCCAGCACAAAATGTATCAGATGATGAGGCACAATCACTTGCTGATTGGTTAGCTGCAAAGAAATAAGATAGATAAATCAAACGTTCTGGCTCCTCTATGGCCGAACGTTTTTTTTAATGCCTATTAGATAATAAATATTATAAAAAGAGAATAAATTCACTAAATTGATAAAAATATAAAAGCCTTTGATCCATCGCTCTTTGTATAATGTAGTTAGATTTACTTAGTTTAAGGAGGAGTCTAGCTTGAGAAAAAAGCTTCTAGCATTGATAATGGGTTCAGCTTTAATTCTGGCAGCATGTAGTGGCGGAGGAGAAGAAGCTACTGATAAAAACTCAAAAAATGAAGATACGACTGCAAGTGTAGATCCAGAAAAGAAATATCAGCAAAAATGCTCGATGTGTCATGGAGTCAATTTAGATGACGGTCGTGGAAATGTACCTGAGCTATCGGCAATTGGAGCAACGATGACAAAGGAAGAAATTGAAAAGGTTATCAAAGATGGTCAAGGCACGATGCCAGGTGGCCAATTACAAGGTGAGGAAGCTGAAGCGGTAGCCGAGTGGCTTGCTGCAAAAAAATAAAAGCATTTTTCTTCTAAGATATCCAAAATAAATCGACAACGTTCTGTTTCCATAGCAGAACGTTTTTTCATCTATTCCCTCTTTCTACATTCTCCTTCCATATTTGACAATTTTCCCAAAAAAGAAGGAGTTCAAAAAGATATGTGGTATTTTTAACATAGGTAGAAAATACTCCATCCTTGTCAAAAAATAGAATTATTTCCACGATGAAAAGAAAATGTAATATTTTTTAAACGAAACTCGACAAAATATGATGTTATAATTAATTTGGCTATGAATGAGAATCATTTTTACGATAGGCTATGTTCGCTTGGATAACTAGCAATATTTTTTTTGATAGATTTCTACAAAAATAGAAAGAACCCAAAGGTGATATAGATGATCGAAATGGAAGATGTATATAAAAAGTACCCGAATGGTGTTGTCGCTGCGAACGGGATAGACGTTCGAATTAAGCAGGGTGAGTTTGTTTATGTCGTAGGTCCGAGTGGAGCAGGAAAATCCACTTTTATCAAAATGATGTACCGGGAGGAAAAACCGACCCGCGGCACGATTATGATTAATGGTGTCAATTTAGCAAAATTAAAGGAAAATAAGGTTCCCCATTTACGTCGAAATTTGGGGGTTGTGTTTCAGGATTTCAAATTGCTCCCGACGTTAACCGTGTATGAAAATGTTGCTTTTGCCCTTGAGGTAATTGAAGAACAGCCAAAGCAAATCAAAAAACGTGTGATGGAAACGTTAGATCTTGTCAATTTGAAGCATAAAGTCAGAATGCTCCCTTCTGAGCTTTCTGGTGGAGAGCAGCAAAGGGTCTCGATTGCGCGTTCAATTGTCAATTCCCCGAAGGTGATGATTGCCGATGAGCCGACAGGAAATCTCGATCCGGAGACCTCATGGGAAATTATGAAAATTTTTGAGGAAATTAATACCCGCGGCACGACGATTGTGATGGCCACTCATAACAAAGAAATTGTTAATACTATTCGCCATCGCGTCATTGCGATTGAGAATGGACAAATTATTCGGGATGAGCAGCGAGGTGATTACGGATATGAAAGCTAGAACGCTGCGCCGCCATATGAAAGAAAGTTTGAAAAATCTTGCCCGTAACGGCTGGATGACATTTGCCTCTGTTAGTGCGGTCACGGTCACCCTTATGCTCGTAGGCGTATTCTTTGTGATCATGATGAACCTTAATAAGGTGGCAACGGATATTGAAGAGGATGTCAGAATCCGTGTGCATATTGATATTGCAGCAACAAAACAGGATCAAGCTGCCTTAAAGAAGAAAATTGAACAAATTCCTGAGGTGGAATCGATTGTTTTTTCACCAAAAGAGAATGAATTAAAGAATCTGATTGATAGTCTCGGCGACGAGGGAGAAGCCTTCAAGCTTTTTGAGCAGGATAACCCGCTTTATGATGTCTTCGTTGTCAAAACAAAGCAACCAGAGCAGCTTGAGCAGGTTGCGAAAAAAATTGAGAAATTTGAGTTTGCCTATAAAGTGAAATTTGGACAAGAAGACGTCGATAAGCTGTTCGCTTTTATCAAATCAAGTCGAAATGTTGGACTGGTCCTTATTGTTGGCTTGTTATTTACGGCGATGTTCTTGATTTCCAATACAATCAAGATTACCATCGTGGCGCGGAGAAAAGAAATTGAAATTATGAAACTGGTCGGTGCTACGAATGCCTTTATTCGTTGGCCTTTCTTCTTGGAGGGATTAATGCTTGGGGTGCTAGGCTCTGTTGTGCCGATTGTGTTAATCAGCGTTATCTATGAATATTCTTATGATTATATTTCAGGGAAGCTACAAGGACATTTCATTCATTTACTAGAGTTCAACCCATTTATGTTTCAGGTGGCAGGAATCCTAATCTTACTTGGAGCGGCGATTGGAATTTGGGGAAGTATGATGTCGGTAAGGAAATTCTTGAAGATTTAAGGATTGGGGGATCTCTGAGGTTAGCTCTCGGGATCCCTTTTACATAGTATAGAATAATAGGGCTTTTTTCGTGCAGATTGTGGTTCTGGAATGACAATATTTGAGAAAAGAGCTATTAATAGAAAGGAGAAATCGGGATTGAAGAAAACACTAGTCACGGTATCCATTGCAGCTGTCGTCGGATTAGGTAGTTTGGCAACAGGTTTCCCTTCAGAACGTGCCCTCGCTAATTCAAAGCTTAATAGTTTAAAAGAAAAGAAGAATGAGATTCACCAAAAGCAAACAGAGGTCAATTCAAAGATAGATGAAAAAAGTGAGAAAATTGATCAGGTGAAAAGCGAGCAACAAAGTCTAGACAAAGAAATCAAGCGAATTGATCTGGCTGTGGAAGATACTGAAGCAAAAATTCAAGAAAAGGAAGTAGAGATTAAAGAAACGGAAGCAAACATGAAGAAGCTACAAGAGGAAATCGCTGTTCTCACTGCAAGAATTGAGAAGAGAAATGAACTCTTAAAGGATCGTGCTCGCTCCTTTCAGGAAAATGGCCGAGTGACTTATTTTGATGTTTTACTTGGTGCGAAGAGTTTTTCTGATTTTATTGATCGAATGAGTGCAGTAGCCGTCTTTGTGGAAGCCGATCAGGAAATTCTTCGCGAACAGAAAGCAGATAAGGAAGAGCTTGAGCGCAAGCAAAAGGAAATGGAAGATACGCTTGCAAGTCTTCAAAAGATGCAGGCTGATTTGGAATCAATGAAAAAGAAGCTGGCCTCTCAAAAGGTGGAAAAGGAAAAGGTCATGACTACCTTAAAGAAGCAAGAGGAGGACATGCATGCAGAAATGCTAGAGCTTGAGGAGCAAGAGGCTCTGTTAGCATCACAGAAAAAGGCGATGCAAAAAGCGATTGAGCTCGAGCAAAAACGGCAAGCGGAAGCGGCTAAGAAAAAAGCCGCAAGTCATAGCGGTGCTTCTGGTTCGACGGGTTCTGCACCACCGGTATCAAGCGGATTTTTTACGAAACCAGCAGCAGGCTATCTTTCCTCTGGATTTGGAACGCGCTCCTTAGGAAATCACAAGGGTGTGGATATCGCAGCGAGCGGTCATGTGCCAATTGTTGCTGCGGCTGATGGCGTCGTGATTCGTTCCTATTATTCCTCTTCCTATGGGAACTGTATCTTTATCTCCCATTCTTTAAATGGGCAAATCTATACAACTGT
>DLCS01000196.1:6402-7079 GCA_002480735.1 Bacillaceae bacterium UBA7792
GGGCAAATCTATACAACTGTCTATGCGCATATGAGCAGCCGCCTTGCAAGTGAGGGACAGGTTGTTTCCAAGGGTCAACAAATTGGAGTAATGGGAAATACCGGACGTTCCTATGGCCAGCATTTGCATTTTGAGTTACATAAAGGACCATGGCAAGCGGGTCAACCAAATGCGATCAACCCAGTGGGAATCGTTCCATTGTAAGACAACAGCGGGGGAAACATTGTTTCTCCCGCTTTTTTGTTGTTTAGGGTCTTTCGCAAAATCATAACTCGATTATTTTTATCATATAGTGAAAGGACAAGTTCATATTTTCAAGTTTTGCGAGATAAAGAGACAGGAGGTAGAGGATGAAACGTAGATGGATCGCTCTTTTGATGGCAGGGTCCTTGTTTGTCGGGGCTTTCGGAACCTATTGGCTACTAGAAGGGAAGGGAGCCGGAGAAGAGCAGCAATCAGGGCTCGAGGAGAAGGAAGAAGGGCCTGAACAGATAAAAGGAAGCCTTGAACATTTTGATAAATTTGGGAAGGCTTATGAACTAATTTTGAATCAATACGTAGAGGATGTAGAAGAAGAGACCCTCATTGAGGGGGCGATAAAAGGAATGCTAGATACGTTAGGTGACCAGTATTCCGTCTATATGGATCCAGAAACGGTGAAGCAGTTTGACGAAACA
>DLCS01000123.1 GCA_002480735.1 Bacillaceae bacterium UBA7792
GGCTTATTTACTGCCTGTATTGAATAGGATCGATCCTGGAAAAAAGACGATTCAAGCTGTTATTTTGGCCTCCTCACAGGAGCTGGTTATGCAAATTTTGCAGGAGGTTGGCAAGTGGAGTGAAGGTAGTGGGATTCGCTCTGCCTCCTTTATCGGCGGGGCCAATGTAAAGAGACAAATCGAAAAACTGAAAAAGAATCCTCATATTATCGCTGGTACACCCGGTAGAATGTATGAACTAATTAAGCAAAAGAAAATTAAGATGCATGAGGTTCAAACCATTGTTTTGGATGAGGGAGATCAGCTTCTGACTCATGAGCATCTTCCGACTGTGCAGAATATTATTCACTCCGCCCTTGCCGACACGCAAGTGGTCCTTTTTTCGGCAACCTTATCAGGCTATATCGAAAAGGAAGCGAAGGCTTTTATGCGGGATCCGGAAGTGATTCGGGTGAAAAAGGATGAGACGATCCAATCTGGTAGAGTGGAGCATGTTTATTTTTCCGCAGAGCAAAGGGAAAAGCTAAAGCTCTTAGAAAAGGTTTCGCGCATTCAAGATGTTAAGGCCCTGGTCTTCATGAGGGATATTGGTAATTTAACTGTGGCTTTTGAAAAGCTAGCATACAACGGTGTACAGGTGGCTATTCTGCATAGTGATCTTAATAAGGATAAAAGAAAAAATGCTCTGAAGGATTTTAGAACAGGAAAGGTCCCAATGCTTTTGGCAACGGATGTGGCAGCAAGGGGCTTGGATATTCAAGGAATCACTCACGTTGTTCATTTTGATTTTCCTAAGGATATCGAGCAGTATGTCCATCGATCTGGGCGAACAGGACGATTTGGAGCAGATGGCATCGTGATCTCCCTAGTGACGGAGCGGGAAGAAAGAGAGCTGAAGAAATTTTGTCGTGAGCTTCAAATTGAGGTGGAACGAAAGGTATTCTACAAAGGAGAAATGGTTAGTCCAGAAGAAAGAGGATAAAGTCTTGTCCGCAGAAATTGTTTGTGAAGCTAGAAGGTAATTATTGCTTCCTAGAATGAAGAAATTGAGAGATACTCATACTACCAATGACCATATTTGAAGGAGATGAGGTAGATGGGTCGTACCAAAATGGCAAACGCCAATGCAGAGCGCAACAAAAATCAGAAAAAACAAAGACAAAGCTCAGAATTAGTGGAATTTACTCCGAAGGACGAACGGAATCAAAAGAGAATTGTTGATTAACTGAAGAAACTGACTTATGGATTCCCCCTAAGTCAGTTTTTTTTGTGCGATATTATTTACCTTTATTCATTTAATCCAATTTTACCAATTTATGAGGAGTTTAAGTGAGTTATAATCGAATTTACTTATGAGCTTGTTTCCTCCCACTCGATTGGGTCTAACGGTCGTACAGCTGGACCATTGAGGACTTCTCCATCAATCGAGTAGCGGGAGCTGTGGCATGGGCAGTCCCATGTTCGATCTCCGTCATTCCATTCCACCTCACAGCCCAAATGCTTGCATGTCGTATCGACAATATGGAGTTTCCCTTCCTGGTCGCGATAGGCACCGGCACGCTGGCCATTGATCATAACTGGTGAGCCCTCGTCCTTCCCTAGTTCGCTCGGGTGCATCGGGATGACCTCGAGCTTCCCTTTAATGAGATGCTTTGCTACATCCAAGTTGGTACTTATGAATTTCTTCACATCGGGATCGGCATGAAAGCGAGAGGGTGTGTAGAGCTCTCGATAAGGATTATCTTTTTCTAGAACAAGATCCTTTAAGAGAATGGCGGCTGCGGTTCCGTTCGTCATGCCCCATTTTCTATAGCCTGTTGCGACGAGTACTCTCGGTTGATTCTCAGTTAGTGGCCCAACAAAAGGTACCTTATCTAGTGTAGTCATATCCTGTGCGGACCAGCGATACTTGTATTCTTCAATTCCAAGCACGTCCTCTGCGAATTGTTCAAGGGCCAAATAGTGCTTGATGGTATCGATTCCTTGTCCTGTTTTATGGCCCTCACCAGCTACTAATACGAGATTTTCGCCATCCATCGGGGTGGAGCGCAGGGAGCGAGTAGGGGTGTCTGCACTAATATACATGCCACCTGGGAAGGCTTTTTTCGTCTTGAGCCCAAGAATATAGGAACGTTCTACATACATTCTGGCAAAGAAAAGCCCTTTTTTATCACAAAAAGGAAAATGGGAGGCGGCAATAATATACTGACAATGAATTTTGGTTCCATTTCTAAGCAGCACCCAAGGAGAATCCCCATCTTCAATATCAGCGGCCGTCGTATTTTCATAGATTGTCCCACCAGCATCGACAAATTGCTTCACTAATTGCTTCAAATATTTGAGCGGATGGAATTGCGCCTGATTGTGCATCACCAAACCTGTTTGAATGGGAATATCGAACGGGATACTATTGATCGTCGTGCTTGTAATGCCAAGCGTCTGGTAAGCCTTCACCTCTTTTTCAACCTTGCTCACTCCCTGTTCTGTATCCGCATAAATAATTGCATCCTGATCACTGTAATCACAATCAATTTGGTTGATTTGCACCATTTTTCGGATAAAATTTAATGCGTCCGTATTGGCATCGTAATACATTCTTGCCTTTTCTTCGCCAAAATGGCTAATAAACTCATCATAGATAATATCGTGCTGGGCGGTGATTTTTGCCGTCGTATGACCAGTGGTTCCGGTCAGGATTCTGCCTGCTTCAATAATGACGACTTTAAGTCCTTCCTTCGCTAATAAATAGCCAGTGGTTATGCCTGTAATTCCACCACCGACAATGGCTACATCAAAGGATTGGTCCTCTGTCATTTTATTAAAAATAGGCAATTCAAAATTTCTCCAATAGGATTGTGGAAATTGAGGCATTTCGTAATTGTTCGTCATCACAAACCTCCAAATAAATATGTATGTAGTTAATTTTTCCACTTCTGTGAAATGTATGTATTTTATTTCTCGACAGCCCTCCTAAAATCAAAAAAAGCTGCCGCTAATAGGGCAGCCAAAGCTATTTTTTTGGTAATGGATCAATTCTGGTGGAATCTTCCGTATCGAGAGCAACCTGTAGAACATGAACATAAATACCGACAACAATCCCTAGGGAAATCATAAATCCAATAAGTATTATCGACCATACTAGCATCATGAACTCCCTCCCTTATAACACCATATGCATAGCGTGACAGATAAAGAAGAGGATTTTATGAGGTCTATAAAGAAATAATAAGAAGATTGAAAGTAAGGGGGAAGCATAATGGATTTCAAAACAGCAGATTTATGTGATGATTATTCAAATGAGATTCAGGTCTTGGGCTCTTCTCTAAGGTCCTTTGGCAAGAGAAAAAAATTTTCAGGACCAATCGTGACCGTAAAGGTATTTGAGGACAATGTTTTAGTAAGGAGTGCCTTAGAAACGATTCCAGCAGGAAGTGTCCTCGTTGTCGATGGAGGTGCTTCCCAGCGCTGTGCACTTTTGGGTGACAGGCTCGGGGAAATTGCTCAAACGAGAGGATTAGCAGGAGTGATCATCAATGGATGTGTACGTGATTCTGCAGAACTCGCTGGGCTGGATGTAGGAATTCTTGCCTTGGGCACCCATCCTCTAAAAAG
Source organism: Bacillaceae bacterium UBA7792 (assembly GCA_002480735.1). GTDB lineage: Bacteria > Bacillota > Bacilli > Bacillales > Cytobacillaceae > Robertmurraya > Robertmurraya andreesenii. The sequence continues at coordinate 3,613 of DLCS01000123.1, forward strand.
TAAAAAGGAAGGAAAAGGTGAAACGAATATTCCGTTAAGCTTCTTGTCGATGGACTGGAAACCAGGACATTATGTATATGCGGACGAAGACGGGGTAATTATCTCGGAAAAAAAGCTATTAGATTAGAAATAATGGGGCTAGTTCAGATTAGATTGAACTAGTCTTTTTTAAGTAAAGGTTCAAGAAAATTTCATTCATAAAACTGGCAATATCATCCATGATTTATTTTTCACTCTATGATGAATTCTATCTTCGAGGAGGAGTGAAAAATGCTCAAAAAACTACTGATTAGCATTTCATTACTATTATCTCTTGTGCTGGTACCAACCATATCTCACGCCCAGCAGGTACATACGGTTAGCCGTGGGGATACAATGTGGAAGATCTCTGTTTGGTATCAGGTT
>DLCS01000296.1 GCA_002480735.1 Bacillaceae bacterium UBA7792
GCTCTTCCGATCTAAGTAGTGGGGGAATGTTTCGTGACTTTAACAAAAAGCATTACAGATATTTTAAATGGGACTATTGAATCAGTTAAAGCGGTCCTTCCATTTGAAATAAAGATAGACAAGCCTTCTTTATTCACACAACCTTTTACCCAGCATTCAATCGGGGTATTAATAGGGATGACGGGTGATGTGCGTGGGAGAGTGATCATTGATGGTGAGGAAGAGATTTTCGGAAAAATCGGCGAGGGAATGTTTGGAATGTTCCTCGAGGGTGAGATGCTTGAGTCCTTTGCTGGTGAGTTAGGCAATATGATCGCTGGTAACTTATCCACAACTATTTCTCAAAGAGGCTTTGAAATGGATATTACTCCCCCAACTGTTTTCGTGGGTCAAACTAAAATATATGGATTTAACCGTGCCTTCCGTCTGCCCGTCCATATTGCAAATGTAGGAATAATGGAGATTGTTTTAGCGGTGGAATTAGACTAGGCATATATTCAAATAAGCCAAAAAAGTGCAGTTGACCGCTGCACTTTTTTATTTTAGTTATTGGGTGTAAAATCATTTGAAGATGGCTGATTTTGTACTTCAATCCATATTTTATTTTTCACAGATGCACCACATGCCGTACATCGTTCTTGCCCGTCATATAAAAGACGACAATGATCACAATAATATTTCTCCATATAACCACTCACTTCATACAGAATTTGTTGATATCTTATTTTATTATAGAAAGCAATCGACTGTGATTAGTTTGTAACTGACCTTTCCCCTTAAAAAAGAAATTAAACCACTTTTTAATCTTACAATTGTGAGGTAAATCATATTGTAAACAATTTGAACATGCTAGAATTCACTTAAGAGGTGAGTGAGTCTTGAAAGATACCTATACAACTCTAACTAATTTGATTCAAAGAATTAAGGAAGAGCATGCTATCGCACATCAAGCTTCAAATAAAAATGAAAACTCTGAGTATTGGCTTGGTCGGTTTGCTGTGACCCAAGAGCTCCTTAACTTTTTTGATAAACACAATCCAAAAAGACCCGGATACGATATTTGTAGAAGATGCATTTTGACGGATGATGAAATAAGAATCAAATAGAAGAATTTCCTAAACCCACTGAATTCCACTGATTACTGGAAAAGAAGTGGGTTTTCATTTTTTTACATTCACACAATGTTCACATTCCCTTGGAGTCCTATGTGATTTAAATCACTGTTATATTAAGTTTTCACTACTAGGATGGTGTTTATATGAGTAATGAACAATTTGTGAAATCCTATATTCCATATGGATTCTCAAAAATTGTCTAGTATGATGAAAATGTAATCATTTACATTTTCTAAATATTCGAAAGGAGTGAGTGTTATGGCGAAAGCGGAAATGAAGTACGATACACAACCTGAGAATGAGGAGCATTCCTCTTTGAAAGGAACGTTAGCTTCCGTTTTCATACTAGGAGCCATTCTAGTTGTAACATGGGTAGGCGTTTACTTCTTATACTTAGATCGTTTTTAGTGATTAGAAAGGGGACATTAAAGCCATGCATATGCATAAGTTTGAAAAAATATGGCTAATTTTCGGGGTAACAGCACTTCTCGTTTTCTTAACTGTATTAGGTGTCAGTGCCTTCTACCTTGGCAACCAACCGCCAAGCTGTCTAGCAACGGTTGACCCTGAAAAAGTTGACACAACTGCTCCATTTAATGAGCCTGGGCTCAAGAAGGTTGAAGGAAAAGATTGGGATTATGAATTAGTGTTTGTTGCACAAGCATTTGCTTATACACCTGGAGATGTGGAAGTTCCACTAGGTGCAAAGGTAAAAGTCATTGCGACAACAAAGGACGTTATTCACGGCTTTGAAGTAGCTGGTACCAATATTAACATGATGGTTGAACCTGGTTATATTAGTGAACTTGTTACAACATTTGATAAGCCAGGTGAATATTTAGTTTTATGTAATGAGTATTGTGGATCAGGACACCACATGATGACTTCGAAAATTAAGGTGGTGGAATAATGCTTAAAGCATCTTTAAGTTCAAAAGTTGACCCTCGTGATGCCAAATTATCAATGGCGCATTTCTATGTAGCATTCACTGCTCTTTTAGTCGGTGGTCTTGCCGGTTTATTACAAGTACTAGTTCGTTCAGGTAAATTTCAACTTCCTTTCGGAATCGGATATTATCAAGTTTTAACCGTTCATGGTGTTCTTTTAGGTCTTGTACTTACAACATTTTTCATTCTAGGATTTCATTTAGCTGCTGTAAGTAAAACTTCCGGTACCCTTACCAATAAGCAAAGAACGGTTGGTTGGATCGGCTTCTGGATTGCTTTAGTTGGAACAGTCATGGCTGCTGTCATGGTTCTTCTTAACCAAGCTTCTGTTTTATTTACATTCTATGCTCCATTAAAAGCACATGCGTTATTTTACTTAGGCCTAACCCTTGTTGTTGTGGGAAGCTGGTTTAACTCTGCTGTGATCATTATGAAATATGCAGAGTGGAGACGTGCAAACCCAGGGCAACCAAGTCCATTGCTTACATTTATGGCTCTTATCAACACATTAATGTGGTGTGTAGCTACCATTGGGGTTGCTTCAACCGTTCTTATTCAATTATTACCTTGGTCTTTAGGTATTGTTGATACAGTTAACGTGGGTATTAGCCGCACGCTTTTCTGGTACTTTGGACACCCATTGGTTTACTTCTGGTTGCTTCCAGCCTACATGGCATGGTATGTCGTCGTTCCAAAGGTAATTGGAACAAAAGTATTCTCAGATTCCTTAGCTAGAATGTCTTTCATTCTATTCCTATTGTTCTCAATTCCTGTAGGGTTCCACCATCAGTTGTTAGAGCCTGGTATTGACCCTGCTTGGAAATTCTTACAGGTAATTCTTACATTCTTAGTTGTCATTCCATCTTTAATGACAGCATTCTCATTATTTGCTACGTTTGAAAGCTTTGGTCGCTCTAAAGGTGCTACTGGCCTCTTCGGATGGCTTAAGAAGCTACCTTGGGGAGATGCACGTTTCACTGTACCATTTATCGGAATGGTTGCATTCATTCCAGGTGGTGCTGGTGGTATGGTTAACGCTTCCCACCAAATGAATCAGGTTGTTCATAATACGATTTGGGTAACTGGACACTTCCATTTAACTGTTGCAACTGCGGTTGTCCTTACCTACTTCGGAGTAACATTCTGGCTTGTACCACATTTAACTGGTCGTACATTAACAAAGAAGATGAATAAATTAGCTCTTACTCAAGGTATTCTATGGGCTGTCGGTATGACTTTCATGTCAGGAGCTATGCATGCTGCAGGACTTTTAGGCGCACCTCGTCGTTCATCATTCTCTGAATATGGCGGTGCCGCACAAGCAGCTGAATGGATTCCTTACCAAATTGCCCAGGCAGTTGGTGGCTCCATTCTATTCATCGCTGTCCTATTAATGGTTTATATCTTTATTAATCTAGCATTCTTTGCACCTAAGGGAGAGCAGGAATTCCCTGTTGGAGAAGCTACAAACCAAGCAGAAAAAGCTCCAATGGTCTTCGAAAACTGGAAGCTATGGCTTGGAATTACAGTTTTATTAATTCTATTCGCTTATACAATTCCATTTATCGACCTTATCCAAAATGCACCTCCAGGAGCAAAGGGCGGTAGGTTCTGGTAATTCACTAGACTAATTTACACGAGAATAAAGAGCACTGGTTCATCTTACTGAATCAGTGCTCTTTTTATTTGTGCCTGCCATTGATGCTAGTCTCTCCGCTTTCCCTGGCAAATTAACCATAATGACAGACATTAAAATCAGCAATGCTCCTAGAAATTGAACGAACCCCATTTTTTCTTGATAGACCACGATGCCAACGAGCGTTGCGACAACTGGCTCAACTGTGGCAATAATAGCGGCCTTACTGCTCTCTGTCTTTTCTAGTCCCCAAGTATAAACAAAATAAGCTAACACAGTCGGAATTAAGCCAAGACTTGCACTAATTAAGAGTACTTTGCTTTGCAACAAGAGATCCAACTTCCCCCATATACTCGAGAACGGAAGCAAGACTACTGTCGCTACTATGAAGGTATACAATGTTACGGTAAAAGGCTTATAATG
>DLCS01000116.1 GCA_002480735.1 Bacillaceae bacterium UBA7792
GAGAGGAAGTCGTAAGGTGCGGAAAGATAGCGCGCAAAATTGGCTTAGGCAGAACTCCGTCATGTTCGTAGAAGTATTCATCCTCTGGTGCCACGACAGCCTTCAGTAGATAATCTGATACATCCTCGAGATCTACTTCTTCTCTTTCTAAATCTGTACGAAGTTTGCCTAAATAGACATTATTGGCAAAGTATAGATTGGAGGTTTCCTCATAATTATATATATCCTTTTTCATACTTTCATAGGAACGAATTGGTTCATCCTTGACCAGGGATGCGAAGTAACCGGCTCCAACACCTCCAGCAAAGGCACCACCGAGGATGAGAAAGATTAGAAACATAAGGGTTAAATTCCAGAATACCTGATAGGTAATACTAGCTCCTCTTATCGTTCTTCTATTGGTCAAAAAATCTTGGCAAGACTTTAATACCTTCTTCAAGCTCATCTTTTCATTATTCATAGCATTCCTCCTAAAATCACATACATTATAGCATAAAGAAAGAAACAAGTAGGATAGAACCTTATATTTTTCTAACATTTCTCAATACTTTCCATAGGTAAATGTGTGCTGGAAGTTGGCAGTCAGAATCAAAATTATTTTGAGAAATTATTCATTACGGGACCCTAAATATTAGTTGAATCAATTATAATAGATCCATGTTCCTATATGAGAAGAAACTTAAGATTGCAAGGAAGGACAAAGATGATGGATTTAGAACAGAACGAAAATGAATTTGAAGCTTTTCTTCAGTCTCTAAAAAGAGCATTAAAAGAAGATGAAATTATCGGGCAAATTCGCAGCATGTATGCTGAATCAGAAGAGAAGAATAGTTTTGTAGAAAAAGAGTGGAAGCAAAGAATTCAAGAACTCGAAGCTCAAAATAAAGCTTTACAGAATCAAATCATTTTAGAGCGAAGCAAAACAAAGCAGGAACAGGAGAATTGCCTACAAATTCAGACGAAATTAAATGAAATTAGCAGTCAATATTTAATCTTGAAGGGGCAGGTTGATCATTGGCAGGAAAAATACACGAGGATCAAGTCTCTCTTTGGAGAACAGCTTAAAATCTATGAACTCTATCAACAGTTGTCACCTGCTTTGAAATCCTCGTTAAGTGGCATTTTCCGTGGTCAAACGATTGAACAATTCCTAGTTTGTGGGGTCCAAAAGCAGAATATAGAGCTGCTGTGGGATGCAATTAAAATAAGAGTTGTCGAAGGAAATGATGACGAGCTTGAAGAGCTGCGAGCCATTTTCTTATATTTCTTCCACGCCTATAATTCAACCTTCGACCGACCGTTGTATGAGCTTCAAACGGTTTCCGAGAATGAAAAATATGATAGTGAACTGCACATGAGAACCTCAAAGAGTCGTGTTGCAGGATACATAGATAGGGTGATTTTCGAGGGCTATGTGAACACAAACAGCAAAAAAATTGAAAAAAAGTCGATTGTCGCGCTTTAATTATGACAGCTATGTTAAGGGGAGAAGAACTCAACAATGTATACAAAGAAAGTCGATACACTACCAGTGAGTAAAGAAACCTATCAATTAATTGCTGAGAAATTAACTGAATCGGAAATTGCCAAAATATTAAGCAAGCTAAAGTTGGAATTTTCTACCGAGCTCGTTCATGAGGTGGAGGAATTATTAAAGAATGACTGGATTACTTTCCAAGGTAAGAAATGCCGGTATTTTAAAAAGGTAGTAGGGCTAGTGCCGGATATGGAGACGTTCAAATTCGGAGAGGGACTACATTGGAAATGTGATCTTAACGCAAGTTACATGAAGTTTGACGGTTTCGAGGGGCAACCTATTACGATTGAGGAATTCAAAAAACTGTATCCACAAGGAAAAGTGAACAGCATCTATGCAAATCGCAAGGACTTTTTCTACGTGAAGGTTTTAAAAAATGGCGTTTCAAATAGCATGAATGTCAATCACCATGCCACATATGTAAGCGATGAGGATCATTGTTTGTTTATTCCAATCTATCGCTTAAACGGTGTGAATAGTAGAAGAATTTTGGCTGCTGAAACTACGAGATTATGGATTGAGAATAATCTTATACCAGATGGACTTTCTTCAGAGGTCAAGAGGCAATATGAGCTTATGTGCCATCTTTTTAGCAAAGAATATGTCATTTTCAGTGAGAAGCAAACCCTGATGATCAATATGGAGAATCTGCCTGGGATTGTAAAGGATTTGAAAAAAGGAACATTAAAACTAAGAACGAGCGATACAGAGATCAACTACAGTGAGATCTATGAAAGCATCTTCTCGAAGTCGACTCTTGATGTTCAAGCAAACCTAAAGGGAGATGTACTCGAAAACGTTAAAACGGATTTACTAGATTGCGATTTATATCGTGCCGATTTTGATTCCTATCCCGAAAAAATCTTGGTCGATCCAAACGCAGGACATTGGGAGCTTTGGGATGGCGAGTTTGATGAGAAGAGTTCCTATGTTTTGAAGGGTGATTTTGACCTTATAGCAAGGAACCCGCTTGCTGATATTAGAGAAAATGGAGTAGTCGGGATTGACTTTGGAACGAAGAGCACTGTCGTCACTTACTTGGATAATAACAAAATTCTCCCCATGCGTGTTGGAACAGGAGATTTGAGTAAGAAAATTAATGATAAACACTATGAAAATCCAACGGTCATGGAATTTATCGATCTAAATCAATTTTTAGCGGACTATCAAGGAAAGGAAGGCAGACCCTATACCTCCTGGCAGGATATGGTCGTATCCCATACAGCAGCTTCTGACATGGTCAATGCGAACAGCACGGAATTTAATGCCTTTATACATGATTTGAAGCAGTGGGCTGGTGATGAAAAAAGAATCATCACCATTCTCGATAAGACTGGGGAAAATAGAGTATTGCAGCCTTTTCACCAGCTAGACGAAGATGATTTTAACCCTATCGAAATCTACGCCTATTATATCGGGCTTTACATAAACAATATGTGGAATGGCATTTACCTCGATTATATGTTGTCGTTCCCGGTGACCTATGATCTGGCGACCAGGGAGAAAATCGCTGGTTGTTTTGAAAAAGGCCTAAAGAAATCATTGCCTGTTACCGTTTTACAAAATGAGGAATGGATATCCAAATTTAGAATTAACACGGATATTAGTGAGCCTGCGGCCTATGCAGTTTGTGCTCTCCAGGAATATGGCTTTGATCCCGATGAGGATGAGAAGGTATTCTACGGAATCTTTGATTTTGGTGGCGGAACGACAGACTTCGATTTTGGCTTATGGAGAGGGGCGAATCGGAAGGAGAGACGCTATGACTATGTGATTGAACATTTTGGAGCTGGCGGTGACAAATATTTAGGCGGGGAAAACCTATTAGAGCTCCTAGCGTTTGAAACATTTAAAGCCAATCAGGATCTGATGCGTGAGAACAAGATCATGTTTACTTTACCTGCTGAATGCAAGAGATTTCCTGGTAGTGAAGCGATCATCAGTGAAAGTCAGGAAGCAAGATTAAATACGAAGCAATTAATGGAGAAGCTACGTCCAATCTGGGAACGAAGCGAAGACTATGAAAGCATCTTTGATCTAGCAAGTGTAAAGGTTAAGCTTTTTAACTCGTCAGGGGAATTCAAGGATTATGATTTAGTGATAAATCAAGAGGAAATCGAAGCAACGATCGAAAAGCGGATTGAAAAAGGGGTAAGGAACTTCTTTGCTGCATTAGCCCAATCCTTTACCTTTCATTCAACAGAAGGCATTGACACGATTAACATCTTCCTCGCGGGGAATTCCTGTAAAGCAGAGATCGTCCAGGATATTTTTACAAGCTACATTGAAAGTGAAACGAGAAAAATCAATGCGGAATTACATAACGGAGATCAAAAGAAAGAAATATTTAAGATCTTTCCTCCTCTAGGGAGTGAAGAAGCCAATCAGATTCTTGAACAACGTGGGTTGGAAACGGATAAAGATAATATCGAAAAGCCTAACGGCAAAACAGGTGTCGCTTTTGGCCTAATCAAATGTCGTAAAGGTAGCAAAATTAAAGTTATTGATAATGGCAAGGTGGCTAAGGGGGAAGAAAAAGAAATTACCTTCCAATATTTTATTGGCTATGAGAAAAAAGGGAATTTCGTTTTGCTAGATGAATTGAAGGCATCAAAGGCTGCTTACGGAAAGCCAGATTACCATGTTTGGTACAACTATATCGATGCTGGTGTGGAAGATTTTGAGCTGTACTATACGAAACTACCAGATTCAGTCAATGGGCATCTTGATATCGGAAGCGTAATGATGAAGCGTGAGCGAATCGAGGTGCTGGATGATGAGGCTTATGTCTTCATTAGGGCAGTTGGGCCAAAAACGCTTGAGTACGTCGTTGCAACGGAAGACGGGATTGAAGCAGGGAATTTTTTAAGCTCAATCAAGAAAATCGAGTTAGATTGACTTTTTAGGTGAGGTGAACATAGATGACAGCCGAGAAATTTGCACTTGATTTTCTTGTTGAGCCATCGAATCAGTATTTTGGGAACGAAAAAAGTATTCAATTTCAAAAGCCACAAACTCTCGAATTAATGGATATTTCCCTCTATCATATTGAGGAAATAACCTTTGAAGAGAAATCACCAAGAAAAGAAGCTCTTGAAAATGTCATCAGTTCTTTAAATATTGACGGTGTGAACTTAATCTATCTTATATTAGGTGACAAAAAAGGGGTTCATTTTTACTTCGGAGTCGCTCGAGATTTATATAAAAATGAGGAACTAGATTTAGAGATTCGTGATATTGGGGAATTGGTGTTAAAGCCAAGTCTTAGAGGGAATTTCCGAGGAAGTGTCGTCTCTGAAGTAAAGCCTGCAGAAAAGAAAGCGATCCTTCATAAGATACAAGGCATGAGAAACAATGCCTTTTTAGAGGGAGTCCCTGGGATTAATAAGGAAGACGAGCATTTTCAAGGGGTAGACCGTCTTGTCGACGTGATGCTCGGAGATGAATTTGGGTTAATGATCATTGCGAAGCCGATGAACCGTGAGGAGATATTTGAAATAGAGGAAAGTCTCTATCATTTATATGCAGCGGTTACGCCTCTATCTAAGAGAAGTGTCCAGGACTCGATCAGTAAAGGATTAGGAACTACTGAACAGAACTCAAATGGTTCTTCGACGACGAAGGGGGAAAATACATCAAGAGCTGACCAGGAAGGCAGTGGAACAAACGACTCCGAACAAACGGGATGGAGCAAGGGAGAAAATAAGAGTGTCCAATCGAGTACTTCTAACCAATCCAGCTCCTCTTCAAAATCAGAATCAAAAGGCGGCAGTACAGGCTCCAATGGGTCGAAAACAACTGGAAAAAGCACAAGCAAGAGTGTGAGCATCACCACTGGTTCATCCGAATCCTACAGTACCAATCAATCGGTGACAAAGGGAAGCTCAACAAACGAAGGCACGTCCACGAGCACGACGATTGAGTTTGTGAATAAGCAAGCACAGGATTGGTTGAAGTACTTGGATGAGGCCATCATTCCACGGTTGGATTATGGGAAGGGCAAAGGAATTTTTGTTTCGACCATTTATCTTTTTACTCAGAATAAGGGGAGCTTAATCAAACTAGGAAATACAGTGAAGGCTCTGTACTCTGGGGAGACTGGGAACAAGGTTCCGCTCAAGGTCTATGAAATAAAGGACCGCAGCCGATTACAACCGTTGCAAAACTTTCAATTGCCATACGGGAAAGCTAGGAAATCCTTCAGTCAAAATGAACAAATGGCTAGGGCGGCTTATTCCCAGTATGTCAATGCTAAGAGCGAGGTATGTATCGGAAATTGGCTTTCCACAAAAGAGTTGAGCCTAATTGCCGGACTTCCGCAAAAGGAAATTGTCGGACTGCCACTAAGGGAAGAGGTTGAATTCGGCCTTAATTTTTCGAATAAGACAGACAACACGATCACACTGGGAAAGGTCGTTCAAAGCGGGAATGTGATTGAAGAGATTGATGTCAGTCTGGACAAGGACAACCTTAATAAGCACCTATTCATCACAGGTGTGACCGGAAGCGGGAAAACTACGACCTGCCAGAAGCTCTTAATGGATAGTGAACTTCCATTTTTAGTGATCGAGCCAGCAAAGACAGAATATCGCATTTTGACCGAGCAATATCCAGATTTGCTCATCTTTACGTTGGGACGGGAGATAGCAGCACCATTCCGCTTGAATCCATTTGAATTCTTTCCGCATGAGAGCATCACGTCCCGTGTGGATATGATTAAGGCGAGTATCGAATCTGCCTTTGAAATGGAGGCGGCGATTCCGCAAATTATTGAAGCGGCGATCTACAAGTGTTATGAGGATTATGGGTGGAATATTGCCACGAATAAGAATGTGATGTATGAAGATCCATTTGCTGATGGGGTATTTGCCTTTCCAACACTGGGTGATTTGATTCAAAAAACCAATGTTGTCGTGCACGAACAAGGCTTTGATGAGCGCTTAAAAAACGATTATATTGGTTCGATTAAAGCAAGACTGCAAGGATTATTAATTGGTGCCAAAGGATTTATGCTAAATACAAAACGGTCAGTCGATTTCGGGCAGTTTTTGGACAGCCGTGTTGTTCTGGAGCTCGAGGAAATTCGGAGCGCCAGTGAAAAATCATTGATTATGGGCTTTATTTTGACGAACTTGACGGAAGCAATTAAAGCGAAGTATTTACAGCATGGGGCCTTTGAACATATTACACTAATCGAGGAAGCCCATCGATTGTTAAGTAAGTATATGCCTGGAGATAGCTTAAACAAGAAGCAGGGCGTCGAAGTTTTTTCCGATATTTTGGCTGAAATACGGAAATACGGGGAGTCTCTCATAATTGTCGATCAGATCCCTGGAAAGCTGACTCCAGAGGTATTGAAAAATACGAATACTAAGATCGTGCATCGCATCTTTGCCCAGGATGATAAGGATGCTCTCGGGAATACAATGGCGTTAACCGATGAACAAAAACAATTTTTATCCCATTTAGAAACGGGAAGAGCGGTCGTATTTACACAAGGCTGGCCGAAAGCAATACAGGTTCAAATTGAACGAACAACGAACACGACAGGGGATTTGATTATAAAGGATGAGGAAATTAGAAGAAACATCCTTGAATTTTACAGAAGTACATATAGACGGGGTGTCTTCCAAGGCCTTGAATCCTTACCGGAAATAGCGAATATAGCTGAATTGGAGCATTATCTAGAGTTGCTTCGAGAGGATACTTTTTTCAAGTCCTACGAGCATTTTGTGAAAAAATGTGATCTAGAGGATACGCTTACACTCGAGCTGGTGAAATTGGTGAAGAAATATGAGTTGAATTTTATCTCTCAGTATTTGGTAAACCGATATTACCGGGAAACGGAGGAGTGCTCCTTAGCAGAAAGAACAGAGCGGGTGGTTGCATTTTTTAATCAGCTATTAGACGGCTTTGAGCCGAATCTAGTAAATAAACATTATCGCAAACTAAAACTATTGAAATGAGGGGTTACAAATGGGATTTTTGGGAACAATCGGGAGTGGAATTAGTGCAGTATGCAGTGCCATTGGCAATGCTGTGTCAACACTTGGTAGTGGGGTAACGAGCTTTGCAACAAAATTATTGGCACCATTTCCGCAAATTGAGCTAGCCATTTATACGATTATCATTGTCGCAGAAATTGTTAGTGGAATTGCTGAGATTCTAGGTCTAAAGCCAGATAAAGAAACAGCAGAAGAGCTTGGTGCAAAAGCACAGGATGCAGAACTCAAACGGGATGATTTTTCATCCACAGAAAAATATATTGAGTACCTCCGAAATGAGGTTGCATTTGACCGAGAAAAATTCGAAAAAATGTCTCCAGAGGAGCAGTTAGCCTGCCGTACGATTGGAACGACATTGTATGCAAAAAATATAGAAGAAAAATTCGGGATCGGTCTTTCTCCTGAGTTTCTTTTAAAGGCAGCACAGCTTGAAATGAAGGCTCAGGAAGTAAAAGGATTTATGGATGCTTTTAAGCAAAGCGGCGTATCTGATATGAAGTATATGAGTGACTTCTTAACTGGTAGATTGGATGAAAAGACAGATATAAAGATAGAATCAGCTATTATAAATGGTTTGAAAAATATGAATCCGAATATGAGTGAAGATAGCATCCAAAGTAAAATTGGTGAAATGACGAAGGCAGCATTACGTACTGAGGAGAGTTAATTGATGGTTCACAAGTATTTTTTCTTTATCCAAAATGGAGAAATTCGTTCTTATAAATGGAAGGATGGAAGGCTTCTTTTGGTAAAGTATAAGGGCGAAGATTTTTGCTCCATAGAGGAGCCAACCTTTTGGGAATGGTGGGAGGAAAGCAACTCTTACATTCCTTTGGAGGATAAGGTGGATTTTTGCTTTGTAGGGGACGAGATTGAGGATTTTTATTCAGTTCACTACTCATGTGCTGAGGCCTCTGAGTGGAGTATGGACAAGATTGAAGCATTCCTGAATGAATATTTAAAGGAAAGTAGAATTGAGCTAACAAATGTGAATAAAGGGAACAGGATTCAAATTGAGAAAGCTCCTCAAGCCTATAAATATACTGAAATCGTGGCATTAAACTATTTTACAATTCCTGCTATTTTGGAAAAGCATTCTGAAGAAATCGAACAGGTTTCTGCAGGAGAATCATTAAGAAGCTATTATTTGAAGGAATTGCAAAGAATTAAATAGATAGGAAGTACTCGATTAAAAACTATATTTGACAAACATCCTGCTTTTATGGTAAATTTCATAGCAATTAAATAAAATGCAAAGATGGGAATGGAAATTTTTTCACCAGTAATGCATCTACCTCTGGTACAGAAAGCTGACGGCTGCTGCGAGTCAGTGCATGTAGAATGGCATGAATTACCTCCCGGAGCATTTACTGTGAACCTGATAAGTATTAGCAGTAAACGGATGATCCGTTATCTTTTAAAGTGGAGAACAATAACTGTTCTCAAGTTGGGTGGTACCGCGTATACAACGTCCCTTCGATTTAATCGAAGGGATTTTTTTTATGAGAAAATTAATCATCGGTTGGTATACCTGACCGAGCCTTTGCTCCTGGGGTTTGGAGCAACAGCGAAGAGAGGGTATGCCAGCCGATTATAAGAATCAGGAGGCCAATAAAATGGATTTATTACAGGATTTACAATGGCGTGGAGTTATTTATCAACAAACAGATGAAGAAGGTTTGAGGGAAGTACTAGAAAAAGAAAAAATCTCGCTGTACTGTGGGACTGACCCATCAGGCGACAGCCTACATATTGGGCACTTGCTTCCTTTTTTAACATTGAAACGATTCCAAAATGCCGGCCATCGTCCAATAGTTCTTGTGGGTGGGGCAACAGGTCTAATTGGGGATCCGAAGGCGACTGAGGAGAGAGTTCTGCAAACGGTCGAGACTGTTGAGAAAAATGTTGAGGCCTTGACCGCTCAGCTTAAGGCAATTTTCGATTTTGAAGGCGAAAACGGGGCCATAATGGTTAACAACTACGACTGGACTGCTTCGATGAATATCATTACCTTCCTACGAGACTACGGAAAGCATATCGGAATTAATTATATGCTAGCCAAGGATACGATTGCGTCTCGTTTGGAAACAGGAATTTCTTTTACTGAATTTACGTACACAATCATGCAGGGGATGGACTTCAAGCTTCTCTATGAAAAGTATGGCTGTAAGCTCCAAATTGGCGGAAGCGATCAATGGGGGAATATCACAACAGGGCTAGAGCTCATTAGAAAAATGACAAGTGAAGACTCGAAAGCATTTGGAATGACGATTCCGCTAGTAACAAAGGCGGATGGAACGAAATTTGGAAAAACGGAAGGTGGAGCCATCTGGTTAGATCCGAAGAAGACTTCCCCTTATGAGTTCTACCAATTCTGGATTAATACTGCTGATACAGAAGTCGTGAAATTCTTAAAATACTTCACGTTCTTGTCTAAGGAAGAAATCGAAGCCTTAGAGCAATCTGTTCAAGAGGAACCGCATTTACGCAAAGCACAAAAGGCGCTTGCTGAAGAGATGACACGTTTGATTCATGGGGAAGACGCTTTAGCTCAGGCTATCAAAATTACCGAGGCTTTATTTAGCGGTGACATTAAGAACCTAACTGCTGCCGAAATTAAAGAGGGCTTTAAGGATGTTCCTTCTTATGAGGCTGGAGCAGATGAAGATCTTGGTCTAGTTGAATTATTGGTTAATTCAAAGATTTCTCCATCAAAGCGTCAGGCCCGTGAGGACGTTTCCAATGGCGCGATTTATGTGAACGGAGAGCGTGTGACAGACCTTGAATATGTATTATCTGATGCCGATCGCATCGAAGGGCAGTTTACCGTCATTCGCCGCGGCAAGAAGAAATATTTCTTAATTAAATACTAAAATCAAAATAGACCTATGGAAAAATCTGTAGGTCTATATTATTACTTTTTTGAAACCTTTGACTAATTGAGCCGTATATAAGTTATCGAAAAGCTATGATGAAAGGAGGGGGGATATTTCCGGACATGAAAAGCCAGGAAGAGCATTCCATTACATAGAAAGGGGGAGGACAGATGGAGCTATTCGGAGCACCGATACAGTCTGTATACTTAATTACCCTAATCGTTGCAGGTGGCTTAACGCTTCTCTATATTTTATTTAACGATATTCTTGAAGCCGTCGCAGAGGTTTTTCCAGTGAACCCGGCTCTAATTCTTGCTTTTATCACCTTCTTCTCAGCGAGTGGATACTTGTTTGAATTATTAACCTCACTGAACAATTTCCTCATTATTGGTATTTCAATTGTCATTGCATTGGTTTTAGATACTTTATTAAATGTTTTTGTGCTTGTTCCACTTTCTTCAGCGGAGGAATCCCTAGCCTATACGACAAAATCCTTGCGAGGTCGAACAGGGAAGGTCATTATCCCCATTCCTCTAGATGGCTACGGAGAGGTCCTTTTAAAAAGCAATAGCGGGACGGTGGCAAAATCCGCAAAGAGCTTTAAGGGCGAACCGATCGAAGAGGGCAAAACAGTTTTAGTAGTAGAGGTTCAAGATGGTGTACTCCATGTAGTACCACATGAGAGCCAAGAAGATTATTTAATCTAGGAGGGGAAACTATGTTACCAATGTTCATTGTTATTGGAGTTGTTGTATTTTTACTAATTGCACTTATTGCTGTATTCATTACGAAGTACCGTACAGCAGGCCCGGATGAGGCGTTGATTGTAACGGGAAGCTATCTAGGAAGTAAAAATGTCAATGTTGACGAATCGGGCAATAAGGTGAAAATCATTCGTGGGGGCGGGGCATTTATTTTACCAGTGTTTCAACAAGCTGAGCCTCTGAGTTTACTATCTAGCAAGCTTGACGTCACAACTCCTGAGGTGTACACAGAGCAGGGTGTACCGGTCATGGCTGACGGAACGGCGATTATTAAGATTGGTAGTTCGATAGAGGAAATTGCAACGGCTGCAGAGCAATTCCTTGGCAAACCGAAGGATGAAAGAGAAAATGAGGCAAGGGAAGTTCTCGAAGGTCATCTTCGCTCGATACTTGGCTCGATGACAGTAGAAGAAATTTATAAAAATCGTGATAAGTTCTCACAAGAGGTACAGCGAGTGGCATCCCAAGATTTAGCTAAAATGGGTCTTGTTATCGTATCTTTCACCATTAAAGACGTAAGGGATAAGAACGGCTATTTAGAATCATTAGGAAAGCCTCGTATTGCGCAAGTAAAGAGAGATGCTGATATCGCAACTGCAGAAGCGGAGAAGGAAACTCGAATCAAACGAGCAGAAGCTGATAAAGATGCGAAAAAGGCAGAGCTTGAAAGAGCAACTGAAATTGCAGAGGCAGAAAAAGAAAATCAAATGAAAATGGCTGATTTCCGCCGTGAACAAGATGTTGCAAAAGCACGGGCGGACCAGGCATATGATTTGGAAACCGCTCGTTCCAAGCAGGAAGTCACGGAGCAGGAGATGCAAATTCGCATCATTGAGCGTCAGAAGCAAATTGAGCTGGAAGAGAAGGAAATCCTTCGCCGTGAAAGACAATATGATTCAGAAGTGAAAAAGAAGGCAGATGCGGATCGTTATGCGGTCGAGCAAGCAGCAGCTGCGGATAAAGCAAAGCAGCTAGCAGAGGCCGATGCGAATCAGTATCGAGTAGAGTCGATGGCAAAGGCAGAAGCAGAAAAGATCCGTTTAGATGGTTTAGCGAAAGCAGAAGCAGAGAGAGCGAAAGGGGAAGCGGATGCCGATATTATTCGTCTGAAGGGTCTTGCTGAAGCGGAGGCAAAACGAAAAATCGCCGAAGCCTTCGAAATGTACGGCCC
>DLCS01000166.1 GCA_002480735.1 Bacillaceae bacterium UBA7792
GGATAGGGAGGTTGATGTAAATAATAGCTTGCAAACCATCGAGGATGTGAGAAAGGACAGTAAGACACTAACGATTCAGGGTGCCTACGATTCTGGCAATCGTGAGGTATTGAAAGCAACATGGAATATGCTTATTTATACGAAAAATCAACCAAGTCCTGACCGATATGAGGAGTACGTCGATGATATGCTGACTCAAAGGAATTTAGCAGAGGTGTATCATGCTTTGAACACGTTCAATATTAGCTCCGTCCATAATGGTCTCACGGATGGGACGAATCAGGCGAAGGATATTACGATTCCAACCCTCGTTTTACGAGGAGACCGTGACTATGTTGTGTTAGAAAATATGGCAACAGAAATTATGGAAGACCTAGGTGAACATGCGAGATTTGTAGAGTTGAAGGATTGTGGGCATTCGCCACTTGTAGATGATCTGGAACAGCTACTTAAAGAAATGACCGATTTTTTAGCATAATGGAGGATGGATGATGAGATTAGCAGGTAAGGTTGCAATCATTACTGGTGGTGCAGGAGGAATTGGCTTTGCAGCGGCAGAAACCTTTGCTCGCGAAGGAGCAAAAGTGGCAATTGCTGATTACGATACTGGTGTGGGAGAGGCAAAAGTAAGTGAATTACAGAATAAAAACTTTGAGGTAGCTTTTTTTCAAGTGGATGTCTCGGATCGTAATAGTGTAGATACGATGGTTCAAAGGGTACTCGACTATTTTGGAGATATCGATATTTTAGTCAATAATGCGGGCATCACAAGGGATGCGATGCTTTCTAAAATGTCTGTAGATGATTTTCAAAAAGTGTTGGATGTGAATCTTTCAGGCGTGTTCCATTGTACCCAAGCGGTTCTTCCGACGCTTGTGGCAAAGGGGAGTGGCAGGATCATTAATACTTCCTCCGTTTCCGGTGTGTATGGCAATATCGGTCAAACGAATTATGCCGCAACGAAAGCAGGTGTTGTCGGAATGACGAAAACATGGGCGAAGGAGCTCGGTCGTAAGGGAATTACCGTAAACGCAGTGGCTCCTGGATTTATTGCAACCGGGATGACGGCGAAGGTTCCTGAAAAGGTGCTCGAGCAAATGAAGAAGATGGTTCCGCTAGGGTCTCTTGGCGAACCGGCAGATATCGCAAATGCCTATCTTTTCCTCGCATCCGATGAAGCAAAATATGTCAATGGCACGACATTGCATGTTGATGGCGGAATTATGATGTAATCGATCAAATCAGAAATCCTGTGTAACTCTCTTGTAACCCCGAAACCATACAATGAGCCTATCAAGAAAGAGGGAGAGATTATGGTGTGGGAGCTGGATTGGCTAGAGGGGAGAATGAGAATAGCCCCCAATAAACAAGCAATTATTGATGCGGAACAAGAGAAGGATTGGACATTTGCCAAGCTCCACGATCTATGTGCAGCTACAGCAAATTGGTTATACGAACAAGGAGTGAGAAAGGGAGACCGTGTCGCCCTTCTCTCACCTAATGATATTAGCTATTTTCAACTGCTCATTGCATGCGGGAAAATCGGTGCGATTTTTGTTCCGATAAACTGGAGATTGTCCTTCCCTGAAATCGAATATATTTTACAGGATTGCACACCGAAGCTAGTTGGATATCATTCTAGTTTTTCTGAGAATATCCGTAACGAAATATTCTCAGGCTATCAAATTTTTCAAGTGGACAAAGAGAAATATCCTATGGATAGGAGCCCTTTTTTCGTTGACAATCTTGATGAAAAAGATCCATTAGCCATCATCTATACAGGCGGGACAACAGGTAAACCAAAGGGAGTGGTTCTTTCCCATCAATCAATAATTTGGAATGCAATGAACACAATTATTAGCTGGAATTTAACGAATGATGATACGACGATAACCTACATGCCCTTATTCCATACAGGGGGAATCAATGCACTCTCCCTTCCGATATTGATCGCAGGTGGAACAGTGGTGATTGCTCGAGATTTCAAACCTGAAAAAGCAATTCACTATCTGAACAAGTATCAATGCACAACCGTTCTATTGGTCCCAACGATGTATCAAATGTTGATTGAGACGGACGAATTCAAGAGGAATCCCTTTCAGTCAATGAAGGTTTTTTTATCAGGAGGTGCTCCGTGCCCGCTCGATATTTATGAGGCATTCAAAAGGAAGGGGATTCTATTCAAGGAAGGCTACGGGCTAACGGAAGCAGGGCCGAATAACTTCTTCATTGACCCAGTCGATGCCTTAAGGAAGCCGGGGTCTGTCGGAAAACCGATGATGTTCAATCTAATTAAGCTGATGAAAAAAAATGGGGAAGAAACAGCTGTTGATGAGGTCGGTGAGGTCCTCATTAAAGGCAAGCATTCCTTCGAATACTATTGGAAAAATGAAGAGGCGACCAAGGAAACGATGAAGGATGGTTGGATTCATACAGGTGACTTAGCGAAAAAGGATGAGGAAGGCTATTACTATATTGTGGGCAGGAAAAAGGATATGATTATCACCGGTGGGGAGAATGTATATCCATTAGAGGTAGAGCATTGGCTTTGTGCCCATCCACAAATTGAGGAAGTGGCAGTTATCGGGATTCCCGATAAAAAATGGGGCGAGAAGGTGGTGGCATTCATTGTCGCAAAAAATCACCAACCCCTCACAGATGAAGAATTAAAATCCTATTGTTCTCACAAGCTCGGAAAATACAAGATCCCTAAAGTTTTTCACTT
The DNA here is from genome assembly GCA_002480735.1 of Bacillaceae bacterium UBA7792. Classification (GTDB taxonomy): domain Bacteria; phylum Bacillota; class Bacilli; order Bacillales; family Cytobacillaceae; genus Robertmurraya; species Robertmurraya andreesenii. Next base: position 2,726 of record DLCS01000166.1, read on the forward strand.
TATTGAACAACTGCCAACCACTCCAGTTGGAAAAATTGACAAAAAACTTTTGAAAGAAATGAGCATGAAAATAGTCAGTGAATAAATCAATTTTTGGTGAAGGAGGAAACCAGATTGACCTCCATTAATGACCGCTTGAAGAATCGTGCTTCAAGTGGTTTTTTAGATCCCGTAGCACCATGTTCATATAGGTCATAGATGGGAAATGTTGTATAATGGAAATATAGAAATGGACTGTATACGTATGAAAGGAGTTATTATTAATGGCATTGCCACAAGGAAAGAATCCCTTAACATATGCTGAATACTTGAAATTGGATGAGGATATTCAATATGAGGTGATTGATGGGCAAATCTATAATATGTCCCCTTCACCAAATGTAAAACACCAATCGATTGCAATGGAGCTTTCAACAGAATTTAATTTATTTTTGAGAAACAGGTCATGTAGAGTGTTAGGAGAAATAGATGTTTGTCTTAGCGATGAAGATGATCATTCCAAAATAAACGAATGGGTGAAACCAGATATTGTCATCGTTTGTGATATGAATAAAATCCGCACAAATCATATTGCGGGTGCACCAGACTTAATTGTAGAAATCCTTTCAAAATCTACTGCAAAAGTGGATAAGATGATTAAATTCAACCCGTATCAAAGAGCGGGTGTAAAAGAATATTGGATCGTTGATCCAATTCATGAAGTTATTGATGTATTTGTATTGAAAAATGGACTGTACAAGCATGAAGGAACATTTGCCCAGAATGAGGTTATTGAAGTAAAGATGTTTGAGGGATTATCTATAAATTTAAGGAATGTCTTTCGGGAAGAATTTTAGTATTTGAAAAATGAGGAGGAAGGGATGAATCATGCATCAGTATTGTAAGGAGCCAATATCAATCGAAGAATTCTTTCAAATTCGTGAAAATAGCGAGGCTTTACTGGAATATATCGACGGATTTGTTTATATGTCCCCATCTCCATCAACAAAGCATCAGCGTGTGTCGAATCGTCTTGAATCAAACTTCCGAGCTTATTTACAAGGAAAGCCATGTGAGTTATTTCATGCACCGTATGACATTGAATTAAAGAGTCAGGACATACAGGGAACAAAAATAGTCATTCCTGATATTAGCATCATCTGTGACAAAAGTGGTTTTACAGATGCTAGATATGTAGGCGTTCCAGAACTAATCATTGAGATTTTAAGCCCTTCAAACCAGTCCCATGATTTGATTACAAAACTTAATCTCTATATGAATTATGGGGTTAACGAATATTGGATCGTCAACCCGATGTTAAATTCCGTCACGGTTTATACTTTAAACAAAGAAAAAATGTATGAACAATATGATATGAAAACGGAAATAGGCTTCATTAAGTCGAAACATTTTAATGGATTTTCCGTTGATGTAGCAAATTTATTTAAGGATTAGGAAAAAGAGGAACTTTTATGATGGAAGCAATCATTCACGGATTTATTTTAGCGTTTGGTTTAATACTTCCCTTAGGGGTGCAAAATGTCTTCGTCTTTAATCAAGGGGCGATGCAGCCGAAGCTTTCTCGCGCTATTCCTGTCGTTTTGACTGCTGCGCTTTGCGACACTCTATTAATCTCTTTAGCGGTGCTAGGAGTTTCCGTTGTTGTTCTTAGCTCCTATTGGATAAAAACGCTATTATTTATCGCAGGAATTCTTTTTCTTATTTACATGGGTGTGGTCGTTTGGAGAAGCAAACCAGCGCAGGTCGATGATGAACAAACTTCGTTTTCACCGAAAAAACAAATTCTTTTCGCAATGAGCGTGTCGCTCCTTAATCCGCATGCGATTCTTGATACAGTTGGCGTCATTGGAACAAGCTCTATCAAATATATCGGTACAGAAAAGATGGCCTTTGCCATCGCCTGTATTACCACCTCTTGGCTTTGGTTTGTGGGCCTCGCACTAGCTGGAAGATTGGTAGGGAATCTTAATCAATCGGGTAGCTTCCTAAACCTATTAAACAAAGTTTCTGCTATTATCATGTGGGGGACGGCAATTTATATTAGTCTATCATTATTTTCATAAAGGATACTTCAGTCGACCTATGGTCTGAGGCATCCTTTTTCATTGAGAA
>DLCS01000113.1:0-4493 GCA_002480735.1 Bacillaceae bacterium UBA7792
TAGTCAATAAAGAAAATTTAATTTTCTGCGGGTATGACGAAGACTCCTTGAAGAAATATAGTGAATACGGAATTGAAACACATGTGACCAATTTTAACCAGATTGAAGGACTTGCCGAAGCATTTATGGGAGCAGACAAGCTCGCTTTAATCTCTATGCCTTTTGTTGGAGAAAAGCGTCAAAAAGCTCATCAAAATGTAGTTGATGCAGCAAAAGCAGCTGGAATTAAGCAAATCATCTATACTTCCTTAGTTAATGCAGATGATGAATCCAATCCTAGTGTTGAAAAAATTGACCATATTTTCACAGAGAATTATATAAAAAATGTTGGGTTGGATTATATTTTTCTACGTAATTCTCAATATGCTGAAGCGATGGTTACAAATTACTTCACCTATGTTAAGGGTGATGGCGTGTTAAAAAACAATCAGGGTGAAGGGAAAATGGCCTATATTTCCCGTAAGGATTGTGCAAAAGCAGTTGCCTATGCCCTTGCATCTAACGACTATCATAAAGCCATTCTAAATATTAATGGACCAGAACTAATGTCCATCTCAGATTTTATTTCCATTGGAAATGAGGCAACTGAAAACCATGTTACCTATCAAGAAATTTCCGATGAAGAAAATTACGCTGTTTTCGATGCGATGGGTGTTCCGAGAACAACTGACGGTAAATTTAAAGACGGCTCTGAGGCACCTTTCTCATCCGAAGGAATGGTCACTTTCGGACAAGCAATTCGTTTAGGAAAAATGGAGCAGTTTACAAATGACTTCAAGATGCTTACTGGTCATGATGCCATCACAGTCAAATATATGTTTGAGCATGCAGATGAGTTTCAGGTTGGTGAGCGTCACTCGATGGATAACTAATAATAGATTAGTAGCAGCATATGCAAACCTCAAATAGAGAAGTGCATGAACACTTCTCTATTCTTACTATTTGTCTAATATCCCGTTATTCTTCATAAATTCAATAATATGGCTAATTAGTCCCTCAGCTAAAGGTAAGTCAGGATTTGTATATGTTGCAATATTTCCTTCTCGCTCCTCTGGCGCTTCCTTAAGGATGTGGTTCATTCCCTCTACAATGTAGAGACTAGATGCTTCTTTTGCCTCATGTAATCGTTCAGCATCTGCAACAGGTACTTGGATATCATGCGAACCATTAATAATGAGTACAGGACAATCCAGCTTCTCTATTTCCTTTTGTGGATTGTATCGCAGCCAAGAAATCATATAAGGCTGAACAGAAGAGCGGTACAGACTTTGTAATTCCGCACTAACTTCTTTCACTCTCTCTCCCTTTTTTAACTTTTCTAGTATTTCTGCTGATTCCTTTTGGAGATTTGCGGGTAATTGCCCAGCAAGCTGCTCGGTTAGCACTTCGTCTATTGGTCTTCCAGCACCTGCAATGGAAACAAATACGTCTGCCTCTGCCTTTTGTGCGGCAACCATTCCAATTAAAGAGCCTTCACTATGACCAATCACACCAACCTTTGAAAAACGCTTATCTTCCTTCGCAAATTGCACCCAGGCCGCCGCATCATCAATATAGTGTTCAAAGCGTAAATCCTCTTCATTTCCACCTAAACTGAGATTTTTGCCGATTCCACGTTTGTCATAGCGAATACTAGCAATGCCTTTAGCGGCTAAGTCTTCTGCGAGCATTTTTAGGCTATTATTTTTTCCTGGTAGTAGGGTGGAATTTCCATCTTTATCAGTTGGGCCAGAGCCAGCAAGGATAATCATGACAGGGAAAGGTCCCTCTCCACTAGGAAGCTCAAGCTGACCATACATGAGGCCTTCCTGACGCTCAATTTGTACATTATCGCCTGAATCCTCTGCTGCCACATCTTCCCCTTTCATTAATTCAAACGGGAAGGATTGACCATTTTGTTTAAATGTGCCTGTTATTTTCTCATCTCCAACATTTCCATAAAAGGCAATATGCTGTTTCTGAATATCCATTGTAAATGTAATGCCTTCTGCTTCTAAGTTGACCTCTGTTAATGGGTAGTTCTGGACTCCTTGAGCAGGGATACTAATCGTGCCGCTTTTGTTTGAAAATTGAACGATAATTGGAAGAGGTTGATTCGGTATTTGGATAGACCCTTCCCAAGTCCCAGCTATTTTTTCCAATGGAACTCCACCTTTCTCCTTTGTTTTCAATTCCTTTTTTTCTTGACTACAGCTAATGAGTAATAAAGATATACTACAGATGATAAGAAAAACTAGTCCTATTTTTTTCAAAAAACACCCTCCAAATTAATTTAGGTTAGAATAGTAATTAATAGGATCAGTAGAAGTGGCCCGAATATCATTAAGTAGCCAAGTGGGTTGGCAAAATTAATCGTCCAACCAATCCCAAAGCGCTTCTCCACGAAAATAGATGGGTCATTTTTATTAAAGTAAAAAATGCCTCCAATCCAATACTGGTCCTCATCTATGTCTACAATTCCCGGCTCCTGCTCAAGGTTCATGTTTTCGCCAGCACGCCCCACTTTAATCGCGTAGAAAATAGTCGACACAAGGATAACGATTAAGAATAAAAATGGCATCGAGATAGAAAGGGCATTACCACCTAAATCAGGGTGTACCATTCTTAGTTGCAAATACGAAAACAACATCGTCATTAAGATGCTGACTAAAAACAGAAACCAGCTCGTATACTTCCTTAGCGTTAATTGACGAATGCGCGATGCCTCTGGCCTAGTAGCACTTAATTTGATACCGGACCGCTTTGTTGTCTCATTGATCCCTAGGAACATGCATTGGATAACAAGCATCACTAAGGGTAAGGAAATGGCAGATACATACGTTTTAGGGGTGAAGGCATCTGGTTCTCCATTTGGTCCCCAATGAACTGGAATTTGTTCAGGAAGCATGCTGTAATTTAGTATCGTATAAACTATAACCCCAAGAGTCACGACAATTGGCAGTAAATATATATACCATGGCAGCATGGAATCCTGAGAACGTACCGAAAGATCCATTACTTTTACTCTTTTTTCATTTTCTCCCCACTTCATCCTGCTTTTTTGCTGTAGAGTTTTGGCATGAAAATAAAAGTATAGAGCAGTACAAATAATGAGAATACCAAATTGAATCGCGAGTCCTACTAGTACTTGAGTTTCATTAAGAGGATTTCCCGTTAAAATCCAGCCTATATATAAGGAGATAGCAAGTGCTCCCACAATGAAAACGAGCAAAGAATACCGTTTCTTATAGGAAACTAGTGTTGCATCTTTGCAATATTCATCAGGGATTGAAACTCCAAAAACAGTAGTGCGTTTTGCAAGAAATGGAATGGCCATTTCCGTTGCAACCAAAAATATCATAATTACTAAGAATAATATGATGTCCATCCTCTTTCACCATCCTTAAAAAAACATATGAATTTTTATTCCTTCTTTAAATCAATCATAATTGACATAACCAATTCTTGAATTTGCTCTTTTTCCCATCCTAAAACAAGGGCTTCAGCAATGACTGGTTTGAATTCTTCAGTAATTCTCTTTATATGCATCTCAGTTTTATCCGGAGAGTTAATGATTGCACCGGATTTAGGAATGATGCTAATAATGCCTTTTTTTTCTAACTCGTGATAACTTTTATTAACTGTGTGCATATTTACCCCGAGGTCAGCGGCAAATGTGCGTACAGACGGAAGAGAATCACCAGGTTTCATGTAGCCCCTTGCTATTCCCTCGATCATTTGATTCGTAATTTGCGTATAAATCGGAATGTCTGACAGAGGCTCAATTTGTATAATCAACCATATCCCCTCCTTTGTTCTATTTTTAATATAACAGATTTGTTCTAGTTTGTATAGAACAAATGATTTTTGCTACCCTTAGAAAAATTAAGAACTATGATCTTTCATTTAAATATCTCAATTATTAACACTTTGTGAAATTATATACAATCTCGTATTTATTGGTTAAAATATAACTAATCTAATAAATCAAAAGCATCAGATAGTTAACTGACTTCAGAATACATGGTAAAAAATGCGAGCCATGGAAGGAGATTTGTAGCTATCTGTTTAGCGATTGTGTGCGTACCAGGTCTCTTATGCAGGACTTAATAAACTGTAAAGGAACCTGATAGCATAAATGTATACATGACTTAATCTCACACAGGAAAAAGGACGGAGGTAATTATATGGACCGTAAGCTGAAAGTTGCGCAGTATGGTTGTGGAAAGATGAGTGTATTTTTAATGCGTTATTTGCTAGAAAAGGGTGCTGACATTGTAGCAGCCTTCGATATGAACCCCGCTGTTATCGGTAAAGATATCGGTGAAATAATGGGTGGAGCTCATACTGGAGTCATCATTTCTGATGTCAAAGATGCTGGAGATATCATGGCAGAATTGAAGCCTGACGTTTGTATCGTTGCTACCCTGAGCACCATGGCTGATATTGAACAAGCTTTTGCCACATGCGCCAAGAATGGAGTGAATGCAATTTCTACTTGTGAGGAAGCACTT
>DLCS01000113.1:4568-5715 GCA_002480735.1 Bacillaceae bacterium UBA7792
TCCACTTTATCCTTGGAATTCTTCCCCAGCTATTACGCAGAAATTAGATCAATTGGCAAAAGAAAATGGGGTGACATTGGCTGGTAGTGGTTATCCCGACATGTACTGGGGCGTTCTAATCGACACTTTAGCTGGTTCTATGCACAAAATAACCAAAATTAAAGGTAGCAGCAGCTATAATGTAGAAGACTATGGAATTGCTCTGGCAAAAGGTCATGGCGCAGGCCTATCGAAAGAAGATTTCGCCAAGGAGATCGGAAGCTATAACGACCTCTCTTCTGAAGAACAAAAAAGGCTTGTAGAGAGTGGGGAATATGTACCGAGTTATATGTGGAACCAGAATGGTTGGCTCTGTAGCAAAATGGGGCTTACACCTATTTCTCAAACTCAGAAATGCGTACCTACTACCCACCACAGCGACTTGCGCAGTGATACCTTGGGTATGACGATAAAAGCTGGCGAGCCTACTGGTATGTCAGCCATTGTTACCACTGAAACTACAGAGGGAATTACCATCGAAACCGAGTGTATTGGCAAGGTTTATGGGCCTGAGGATTTTGACAAAAACGATTGGACTTTCTACGGTGAGCCTGAAACGACCATTAATGTCAACCGTCCTGCCACTGTAGAGCTGACTTGCGCTAACGTAGTCAACCGCATCCCGGCTCTAGTGAACGCCCAGCCAGGTTATATCTCTACTGATAAGCTACCAAACAATGTTTACCTGGTAAGGCCCATAAATGAATATATAAAATAATAACTCTAGCTAATGTTGTACTTATGACAACCCTGCACCATCAAAGTAAGCGGATTAAACTTTATTTCATAATAACGAAAAGGCATTTGGGAATAATTAGATTCCAAAATGCCTTTTCGTTTTATAAATTTATGAGCAACAAACCTCATTGATAAGTAATTGCTCGATCACCTTTGTATCTCGCATTACCCTAGGACAAGTATCAATCATTAATGTTTTAGGCAAGTGACAGTCACCATAACAAATGTTAAAATAAGGATAATCAAGGAGGTGTCTATATGAGTATGAAACAACCTCACTCTAAAAAAGTATCCTATGCTGACTACTTAACATGGGCCGATGAGCCTCGTTATGAAATAATTGATGGAACTCCCTATTTGCAAGCGGCTC
>DLCS01000113.1:5813-32818 GCA_002480735.1 Bacillaceae bacterium UBA7792
AGCAAGCGGCTCCATCTCGACAACATCAACGTATTGTAACCCAGCTCACAGGGGAACTATATACTTTTCTCAAAGGGACAGCATGTGAAGTATATACTGCACCATTTGATGTTAGATTGTCTGCGGAAGAGGACGAGCATGAATTCGTAGTCGTACAGCCGGATATTAGCGTAGTATGCGATGATAAAAAGTTAGATGATAATGGCTGCAAAGGTGCTCCAGATCTTATTGTAGAAGTCCTTTCTCCTTCTACTTGGCAAAGAGATCGAATTGAGAAGTTAAACCAATACCAAAAGCATGGGGTTAAAGAATATTTATTAATCTATCCAAATGAAAAGATTCTTGAACAGTATGTACTTGAAAAAAATAACTTTTATGGCCCCCCTAATATTTACAGTATTGAAGACGTGTTCTGCTCCCATGTTCTACCCGAAATTGAAATACCTTTGAATACCCTTTTTTAAGAGACACTTATCAGCAATATATCTTATAGGAGAGGGGCTCCCCTCTCTTATCGTGTTTTTTCACCTATTTGTCTACGCTTTTCCTTCAAAGAAATCACCCCGAACAAGCCAATAATAGAAAAGACAACTGGAATAATGAATCCGTAAAAATACCCAGTACTTAAATTGTCTTTAGAGGCCTGAAAATGATCCAATACATTCCCAAAAATGCTTGGTAACAAGACGGCGCTTAAGAAACCACCTGTATTCGCAAACCCGGAGGCAATGCCAGATTCCAGAATCGGAAACGATTGTCGAACGGCAGCAAAAGTTAAAGCATTTGCCCCATAGGCAAGACCAATAATAAAGAAAAGCATCGTTAGCAGGAAAAATGGAGGATTCCCGTGAAATAATAGAAAGGTAGACCAACAAATTAAAAGAATGATATGGACCATCACATAAGGTCTTTTAATCATTCCTATCCGACTTGATAGCCAAGTAGATAAAGGAGCACCAATAAGTGCCCCGATCAAACCCAGAAAAATGAGCTGGCTCGCACCTGAACGTGTCATTCCATACACATCCATCCCATATGGAACTGCCCATGAACCAATAAATCCTATATACGTTCCGACAATCCCAAAATGACACAAGAATAAAGACCAGGCCTGCGGATTCAGAAAAATTCTTCGGACTGATTTTTCACGTTTAGTTTCGTGCTGTTCAAACATCGATTGTTTTGGTTTTTTTACAAGTACAACATAAAGAAGAATGCCACATAAACATACGATTAGTCCCATTGAAAAAAACGATGCCCTCCAGCCAAGTAGTTCAATCCATAAAGCGAAAGGGACGGTCGCCACAAGGAAGCCAAGACTTCCTGTCATGGCTGTCACACCGATTAAGCGAGTAAATTCCTTTGCATTAAACCATCTGCTCAAAATTAGCACCATATTGACCCAGATCGTAGAATCCCCTATCCCCGTAAGGATTCTCGCAAAAAACAGGACAGATTCATGGGTGGCAAGACTATAAATGATGGTACCCACCCCAGTAAGGATGGCCCCTATGATTAGAAAAAAGTTAGGCCCAAACCGGTCCGCCATAATCCCCATCGGAATTTGCAACGCCGTGTATACAAAAAATTGAATGCTTGTCAGTAATCCGATTATTGTAGCTGTAACATGAAAATCATGCATCACTTGATTCGTTATCAAGCCTGGCGCGGTTCGCAGACTTGAGATTAATAAATAGGTGAACAATACAGAAGCAAAGACACCCCATCTAAAGTTACTATTTGATTTATCCATTGGTTTCTACTCCTGTTGGCTTTTTACTTCTATATATATGGATTTTCTGTAACGGTAGAGACCAATTTTCTTATGAATAGGGATTGAAATACATATAATTTCGATGGAAGTTGAACTAATTGCATTAATGAACTAAGTTTGAGCTAAATAATGAAGCTGGAGAACCTTCCCTTTGCGACTTAACTAAGGAGGCGACATAAAAGATCGAAACGGCCCACCGATGAAACATGCCGCAATTGCATCAAGCTCAAAAAGGTTACCGACCTTAGGCGTTGCTGCGTTCAACAAATAATAGTTTTTGTAAAATCAGTCTGCCTTCATTTTCTTTCTAAAAATAACAATCGCTAGTAATGACAATATGATGGCGTAGCTAAACACCCACCATATATGTGGAAAAATGTCACTGTATTGACCATTAAGCGCTGCTCTTCCCATATCGACTGCATGTACAAATGGCAGTAAATATGCTATATCCTTGAATACCCCTCCTACTAGGTCTAAATCAAACCAGATGCCAGAAAGCCAAGCGGCTAAATTGGTAAGAAGAGCCCCGCAAAGACCGGTGGCTGCTTTTTCACTTAACAATGATCCGCATATAAGTCCAAGACTAACAAAAATAAGACCAGGCAGGATCAATAAAGAAATGGCGATAATCATTGAAGTAGAAATGGATAATCCTAAAAATATTGCAGTAATATAACATACAATCCCTTGTGCAATTGCCATCACAACTAAAGGAAAACTATAACCGATAATGAAGTCTTGTGATGTCATAGGCGTTGTGAAAAGCCTTGTTAAAAACGAATTTCCTCTATCCTTCGAGATAACCTGCGCTGCAAAAAGGCCCATAAAAGATAAACCGAACACCGCAATGCCCGGTGTTAATTGGCCAATATCAAAAAGATCGACTGGGATACTTTTGTTAATTGCTGATAAAAGAAACATTAAAACAAGTGGGAATCCTAATCCAAAAAAGATGGACATTGGATCTCGTACAATTTCCTTTGTCGTTCTATTAGCAAATAATAGTATTCTCATTGTACGTCCCCTTCCATCACAAAATACACAAAAGCATCTTCAAAGCTTGTGGTAGTAGAGGTTTCTATCAGCTCTTTAGCTGAACCAATCGCTTTTATTTGCCCATTTTTCATAATACAAATACAGTCAGATAAAGCCTCTGCTTCTTCTAAGTAATGGGTTGTTAAAATGATCGTTGTTTTTTCTTTTAACTTTTCAATGAGCACCCATAACTCACGACGTCCTAATATATCAAGCCCAAGTGTTGGCTCATCCAAAAATAAAATTCGTGGTTCGCTAATTAAAGCCATCGCGATGCTTAGTTTACGTTGCCAACCTCCTGATAACGTTTTACTCCGCTGATATTCATATGGCTGCAATGAAAACTGGGCAATCATTTCATCCGCTTTTGTTTTTGCATCTGCTTTATGAAGACCTTGGACACCCGCCATTAGCTCCAAATTTTCACGCACGGTTAGATTTGGAGCGATGGCCGTTTCTTGTGGCGATACAGCAATGACTTTTCGTACTTGTTCCGGATATTGTGCAATACTTTTTCCCAGCAATGTCGCATCACCATAAGTTGGCTTTATTAAACAGGAAAGCATTTTGATAAGCGTCGTTTTGCCGGCACCATTCACACCAAGCAGACCAAATAATTCTCCTTCTTGAATCGAAAAAGAGATGTTGTCCACAACGGTCTTCGTACCGTATTTTTTTGTGAGAGAGTCGATTGCAATAGCGGTAGTCATTTATTCACCCTCTTGATCTAAAGTAGTCTTGACCAAATTGAAGAAGCCACTCATCATACGTTCTGGGACAAGAGCAAGCCCACGTTCATCATCTCCAACGATAATGAGCAATCCACCCGCTTCTAACTTAAATACCTCACGTGCTTTCTTTGGAATGACAATTTGTCCACGTTCACCTATTGTCGCCACTCCGAAGAAATGTTTTCCTTTTGGTGGTATACCAAGACCGCCTTCATCCTCCTCAAAATGAACTAAGTTATCTAAAGTCACATTGTAAAGTCTTGCGAGTTCCATACAATGATGAATATCAGGGGAAGATTCACCTTTTTCCCATTTTGCAATGACTTGACGTGATACATTTAAGTGCTCAGCCACTTCTTCTTGAGTAAGCCGGTGGCGTGTCCGCAAGTTTTTTAAATTCATACTTATCATACTTTTCATACCTCCTAATATGATTATCAATTATAAAATTGGAATCGTCTATCAACACTCGTTAACATGAATGTTAAAATTCGTTACGTTCCAAAAGGGCGTTTAATCATACCTAATCGACTCGATAGCCAAGCAGATAAAGGAGCACCAATCAGTGCCCCCATTAAATCAAGCAAAATGTGCTGGATTGGAAAAATAAAGAGGAATAGCACAAAATTTGATTGTAATTTCCCATCTAATCATCAATACTAAAATGGAAAGATGAACTTGAAAGGATTCGCTCAAATGAACAATATCCAAAATGAATCAATTGAATTTATTTCTATACAAGAACAGCTTGATCAATTCGTTTTAGATGCCAAAAAATATACAACGAGTGGAGCTACAGCTAGTTATATTCCTGCATTAAAAAAGGCAAATCCTGAACATCTCGGGATTTGTTTAATCTCCTCTCAAGGTACATTCCTTAAATCAGGGGATACGGATCATTGCTTTACCCTACAAAGTATATCGAAGGTGTTCAGCTTTATTTTTGCTTGTCATACAAGAGGAATAGACGAGGTGCTACAATATGTTGATGTGGAGCCGACGGGTGATGCCTTTAATTCGATTTTTCGTTTAGAGCTAAGCCACCCGGGAAGGCCATTTAATCCGATGATCAATGCCGGAGCCATCACTGTCGCCTCTTTATTGCCCGGTCATTCGCCATTGGATAAAGTCGAGGCACTCCTTTCATTTTTCGAAAAAATGATTGGACGAAAACCTTCCATTAACATGGATGTTTTTCATTCTGAGTGGCAAACTGCCAATCGAAACCGTGCCCTTGCCTATTGGTTAAAGGAAACTGGATTCCTTCTTGGGGATGTAGAAGATGCAATGGAAGTCTACTTAAAGCTCTGCTCGATTGAAGTCAATATTGTCGAGCTTGCACAAATGGGGCTGATTTTGGCACATGATGGGCTTCATCCTTATACAAATGAGCAAATATTCTCTATGGAAATTGCCAGTCTGGCAAAGACACTGATGCTGACCTGCGGGATGTATGATTATTCAGGGCGCTTTGCCGCCTTTGTTGGAATCCCTGCCAAAAGCGGTGTTTCAGGCGGCATTATGGCAGCCATCCCTCCAAGTGCAAGAGTGACCAATAATCGCTTTGCTTGTTGGGGAGTCGGTCTTTATGGACCAGCCATTGATAAACATGGCAATAGCACAGCTGGTGTGGCGCTCCTCAAAAGACTTTCACAGGAATGGGATTTACGATTGATCTAGGAAGTATGGATATTTTTCTCCGACTTCCAATGGTAAAAGCCCTGAGGAGATCAGGGCTTTTTTTACACTTGATACATAACTGTTTCACTACTTGAATTGAAAAATAAAGACTCCGCCCACCATTACTAATACACCAATAATTTTATTAAGACTTAAAGCAACAGGCTCTATACCAAACAAGCCTAACGTGTTGATCATTAATGCTATGACTAATTGTGTTATTAATAGAATGGAAACAGAAAAAGCTGGTCCAACATGTGCTATGCCTTGCATAACGCTAAACACGATAATTACACCAAATAAGCCACCCAAGAGATAAACCTTATTCACCTCTTGCAGATTTTTGATGCTCCCATCTCTTACAATAAGATAAATGATTACAGAACCAATTAAGCCAATAGCGTGAACAATTGTAGTAGTCAACCAAAAACCAGCTTTTGAACTTACATTAGTGTTAAAAATTCCTTGCAGTGTGATAAATATTCCTGCGAGTAATGAAAAAAGAATTCCTTTTAGCATAATAATATTTCCCCACCAAATTATTCGTATTTTATCCCATCTGCCAACTCTTCAAGCTTCTTCATGTTCTTTACCTGGATAATTCCTTTTCTTCTCTCTACAATATCCTTTTCAACAAGCCCATTAATCACTCTATTAAGATGTCTATAGCTAGTACCTAATAATTCAGCTGTTTCCACCAAATTTGACGTCTTGATTTCTTCTTCAAAGCTATCATCGGTGCTTGTTAACATGGACAATAAGTAACTAGCAAATCTATTCTCTACCTTAGTCAGAAGGTTAAGGCTGGCAGCGTTGGAAGATGAATATAATCGATTGCCTAAGTGTTGGACAATATACTGAAGAAATGCTGGATGATTATAATAGTGTTCATATAACAAGTTGAATTTGATTCCAATCAACAAACATTCACTTAAGCATTCTACAGAATTCCTCGCCTGCCTTTTGGTTACAAATTCTAATTCACCTACCATAGATGGCGAGTTATTAAATCTCAATAAAAGTGATTTGCCATTAGGTAAAGGCGTGGAGATTTTCACTCTTCCCCTGACTAAAAGTAATAATTCTTCCAAGTGGTCTCCTACAGAAAAAACAACTTCACCTTTTTCTAGCATATATAAATTGAAGTGTTCTAAATGTTCTTTATTAAATACTGTTAAAAGATTATGCCTAATAAGCAAGTCACTTAGTAATTGTCTATCGTTTATTTTTTTCATTGCTCATCACCTTAACAATCATTCTTCCTGTCATTAATAGTAATATGTGTTAATCGATAAAAGAAAGGACATTTGTCCTTTCTATCAGTTCCACGGAATCGATCGTTAATCCTTCTTTAGAGCTGCTGCCAAAAATGAATGAAGCAGGAAACCATAATTGGTTCCTGCTTCTTCAAGTTAAAGTAAGTTGGGAAGACAACAAGGATAGCTTCTCTCTCTAGTTAACTAAATCTGCTTTAACACATACTCACAAACCTGGCTTGATATGAGCCTTGCTGCTACATAGGGAGGGTGGACTCCTCTGGCGCCTTCAAGTGGAAGTCCCAACCACAATACCTTGTCATCTATCATCACAAACGGAAACGGAAAGCTTTTTTCAAGCCAGACATTGGATGCACTCCAATTTTTATTGGAAATAACGGTTAATTTTATTCGTTTGCCTCTACCTAGTAACTGCTTATTCCATTCCTCAGAAAGCAGGGTTCCCTCAGGCAGAGAGATGGTAATGGAAGACTTGGCTGTTTTCAGATCCTGAAAAACAACTTCCAGCTTTCGCGCATGAATCCATTTCAATTTGGGATGCTGATTGCGAATCCAAGAGCCGATTTCCTTTGTCGTGATCGTTTGTTTGTGCAGGACCTGATAGTCAACGAGCTGTCGCAGCGTTTTTCCTCGATAGACATGCTTTTCGATAAAACTTCTGTTGCTGACGTGAAGAAATTTCCCCTTCGTTCTTGTAATAGCGACATTAATCAGACGTTCACTATCCTTCCCAGTTAATAGCATTCCTGCCCGATCTTGCGGAGCACTATCCACCGTATCAAAAATCATCACATCCCGCTCACTTCCTTGGAACCGGTGGACAGTCGCCGCAATAATATCCGCTTGGTTATCTCCCTTCTCATCCATCTCTTCTAGTAGCAAGCCCATAAGATTTGCCTGAGCCCGATATGGAGTCACATAGCCAATCGATTTCGCTCCACCTAATTGGGCTTCATGAATCAATTGAAAAGACAGCAAGAGCTGCCATAGGTTAAATCTTGAATTGGTCGTTATATCACTCATCCCGTGCAAGCCGGTAAAACTGGTATCCAGCAGCACAGATGCATGTCCTTTAAATGGAGCAAGACCTACGATCGGATTTCTGCTTTTATGAACACTCTCATGATCACTTACAAGGGAATGATAAATATACCGATTGGTAAAAGCAGAAATATCAGGATGCATCCTTCTCTGTTCTTTTAAAAGGAATAACTGAGGATGAAGCTTCCCTTCGTTCAACCACTCCACCATCCCAGCATGATGGAACACATCCTCTTTCAGCCATTTGACGACAAGCGGGTCCCGGCTTGAAGCGATCGGCGGCAGCTGTTTGAAGTCCCCGCAAATAATAACTCTTTTTCCTAAGGTAGCGGCAAAAGCAACCTGTGGCACAAACGCCATACTTGCTTCATCGAGGATGACAACATCATAGGTTTGTTCGTAAACCGCTTTGTCACTTGCCGCCTTAGCCAGTGTCGTCCCCACAATGAACGCATCTTCTACTAGTTGAACCTCTTTCCTTCGAACCTTTTCCAGCATCCTCGCAATCCGTATTTCTAACTCCAGCAGATGATCCGAATCTCGTTTGCTGAAAGAATGGGCCAAGTCTTGCTTGATAAGGCGCCGTTCTTCGAATAGTCTCTCTCTATCTTTTGCTAAGAGCGGATCCTGCTTTTCAATGAGTAGATTTGTGGTAATTTCGCGATGAGTTGTTGAAATGTCCCCCATGCTTCCACCGTAGCGAAGTACATCCCCTTCTTGAAATCTCTTTTTTCTTTTCATAAAATCAGTCAGTTCAGCCATTAGGACATCGACCGCTTGATTGCTATGGGATAATATCAACACTCTCTTCTTCTGAAAATACTTGTTAGCGGCTGTTCTAGCCAAGGTGTTGTTGTACAAACTGTCATTTGTCATTATCAAAAACCAACAACCGGCTAAAAATGGATTCTAGATCTACTTTTATACATGAAAAAAGGTTGGAGTGGATGGTGTCTTTGCTACCATATGTTTGGGCGAGGATGTATTTTTGATTGTCGAGGATGAATTGGTCAACGTATTGGTGAACAGGGTCGACAATCCAGTATTCCTTCACACCAAATCGTTCATATACTGCTTTTTTACGAATTTTGTCATTGTAGCTTGTACTTGGTGAAAGAATTTCAACAATGATGTCAGGTGCGCCGATAATTTTTTTCTCCGTGACGATGTCGAGGTTTTCGTTTGCAATATAAATAATATCTGGCTGGCATTCGTTAGCATCGTCGAAATGGACGTCAATCGGAGCCGTGAGAACAAGTCCCTCTGGTGCGCAAGTAATTTCAAGATTCTGCCATAAATAAGTTACGAGCTGCTGATGTCTGATTGCAGGTGCAGCCTGCATCTCATAGCGCACCCCTTCAATGATCTCGAAACGTTCCTCTTTGAACTCATAGGAAGAAGTGGATTCTTTTACTTTTTTCTTCGTCATGTTATCACCTCTCTTCATTCATCTTATAGAGATAGTATACAATATTTTCAAAGTACAAGATGCCTATCCACAAGCTCATCTTGAAGTTTTGTTTGAACAAAGATTATACTTCTAGTAAGGAAAATAATAAGAATATTCCATTCTGCTATATATTCTTTTGAAAAGAGGTATCGGACGCATGATCTATCAATTGAAAATCACCCTTCAGCATACGAGCCCCCCTATTTGGAGAAGACTTCTAGTTGACTCAAACATGACATTGGCGGATCTTCATGAGACGATTCAAATAGCGTTCGAATGGCTTGATATGCATTTGCATTGCTTTGAGGCAAGAAAAACAAATGGAGTAAGTCTAACCAATCGGTCTATTACCATTGGTTTTGATGATGATAATTTGATAGGATTCGATGACTATGACTATGATGAGACAGTTGAAAGATTATCTGATTGGCTTGTAAAGGAAAAGGACAAGCTTGTTTATGTGTATGATTTTGGTGATGATTGGCGCCATGAAATCGTGCTGGAGAAAATCTTGGCTCCTGAACAGGGGATGATTTATCCATATTGTGTGAAAGCCATGAGGGGACCAGCGGAAGAGGATAGCGGTGGATTTGTGGAGGAGGTAGAAGAGGTCGATCCAGAAGAGCTAAAGAGTAGGATTAATTTGCATTTAAACGTTTTTGCGGAGGAACTTTCTTTACCTTTAGACGAACAGAAGGATGATAGGGAAAATCATTGGCCACATCTTTTAAGTTTAGCTAAACAGTTTAACGAGCTGGCCCCTTGGGAGTACCTTGATGATGATCAAATCTTTGCAGTGCAGGATCCACAATCAGGTGAATACTTTTATTGCTCTATCATGGGTGCGTTGGGAGAAGAATTTGGGCTTGCTGCTTTTATAGGTCAGGATGGACTTGCTTTTTTGAAAGGTATTGTAGCGGGTTCTGTTATTAATGAGGATGCAATCTACCAAAATCATAGCATTGTCTTAAGCTTTTGCAATCGTGACGAGCTTACACCAGATGATTACAATCTTATCAAACAAGCAGGGTTCACCTTCCGAGGACATAAGAAATGGCCGATGTTTCGTAGCTTAGTCCCTGGCTATTATCCTTGGCTTCTATCAAGTGAAGAAGTAGAGTCATTCGCTATCGTCTTGGAGCGGGCGCTTGATATTTGTCGTCGAGTAAAAGATGGACTTATTATCGAGGGCTTTCATGAGGAAGGAGAGTGTCTTGCCCAGTCAGCAGTTGAGATAAGTAAAACATTGAATTGGCAGGATACGCATATTTTACTGAAAGCAAATGAGGTAGAAGCAGAACCGAGTGATTTTCATATTAGCGAACTAGATCTTCAGAGAATAAAGACAAAAAATAAAAAATTTAATGTGCCTTTAGAAATCGGCATGTTTTACAGTCTCGGCCCTGTTCAAGATCAACCATCAGAAAGGCCTTATTTTCCGCTCGTTTTTGTAGCAGCTGAACGAAAAAATGGAATGATTGTTCATCATGAGCTGTTGCGGCCAGAGGAACGTGAAAAAAATATACAATCCATTTTTGTTCAACTTGGAGAGAAGCTGGAAGCAGTGCCTAGAGAGGTATGGATAACTAGAGAGCTACATCTTATTTTGAAACCAGTTTTAGAAAGGCTCAAAATATCTGTCGTGGAAATTGAGAACCAGCCGATTATTCAAGAGATCAAGAAGAGCATGCAGCAATTTTACGGATTCTAGTTCGGATTTCGCCGTTTAAGCTTGTTTTCTTTTACTAAGAAGGAGACAATAGAATGAAGAGGAGGTTTTTTTATGGACGTTGCATTATTATCCATGGCCTTCAGTCAAGGCCAGGTAAACCAGCAGGCATCAATATCCATACTGAAAAAAGCTATGGATTCTGCAGAGGGAAACGCTGATTTCCTTAATAAGATGATGAGTGAGGCAGATGTGAGGGCGATTCAGCAAGCTGCACAGCCACATCTTGGAGCAAGTATTGATCTGAAAGGGTAAAATCTAAAAGACAGAGGTGTTTGTCGATGGTGGTGGATCATCTATGAACATCTCTTTTTTAGTTTCAGGCTGATGGCATGTCTTCAGCAGAGAATTTTTACATCCATTGGTAAATTCCCTTTAATTATTTGTCGAGAAATGTTAAATAAAGCTACTCTCAACCGATATAACTCTTAGGATTATATCGAGGAGTTGTTCAATATGAAAATTAATGGTTTAGCTTCCTCAACAGGTTCAGTTGAATCTACTCAAAGCAAACAAATGCTGAAGGTAGAGGCGAAGGCATTAATAGAAAAACATCAAGAAGAACAACAAAATGCAAGAACGAAAACAGATGAGGAAAAGAAAAAGGAGTTAACAAAGGACGACATAGAGCATATTGTTAACGGCATGAATGAATTTTTAAAGCCACATTATACGTCTTTGAATTTCAAAATGCATGAGGACCTTGATCGTTATTATGTAGAAGTGATTGATCAGGACACGAAAAAGGTCATAAGGGAAATTCCCGAAAGAGAACTGCTTGATATGTATGCCAAAATGACACATTTTCTCGGTTTATTTATAGATAAGAAGCTCTAATTGGGAGGGAACAAAGTGGTAGAATCGATACGCTTTACCGGATTAGCAAGTGGTTTGGACACCCAATCCATCGTAGATTCATTGATGAAGGTTCAAAGACAGCCATTGGATCGCCTAAAGCAACAGCAGCAGGTAATCGAGTGGCAACGGGATGATTACCGTGAAATGAATAAGCTTTTAAAGAGCTTTGATACTTATTTATTTGATAATATATATAAACAATCAAAGATGTTAAAGAAAACAGTAACGACTTCCAATAGTGAACTTGTTAGCGCAGTTGCAAATGCTGAGGCTGGGAATGTCTCTTATAAAATTGAGAATGTGAAATTGGCCACGGCTGCTAGGATTCAGAGTACTGGATCGATAAGTACTGGAGGTAAGTTAGACCCGACAAAAAGCTTGTGGTCGCAGAAGGATAAGCTTTCGGGTTTAACGTGGAAGAAGGAAGATGTCTCAAATAGTTTTACTGTTCCTGAGGGTGGAGGCACGGATTTTCAACTTACAAGGGGAGCCATTTCAGATATAAATGCTCAGACAGGTACCAGTGAACAATTTATTACTGTGACGAAAGCTGATGGTAGCACAGAAAATTATAAAATTGTAGCTAAAGCAGCCACAGAAAGTGATAAACCTACCGGGAAAGAAGTTTATATTGATGATAATACTGGCAAAATGGTATTTGGAGAATCCCTAGCTGAAGGGGATACATTTAGCGTAGAATTTAAGGCCAATTACTTAGACTTTAATATTGAAACGTATAATGAGGATGGTTCGACTAATACGAGGGAATCAAGCTTCAAATTCTCTGGAACTACATCATTGAACAGCGTGTTCAATGAAATTAACAAATCCAATGTAGGGATTAATATTTTCTACGATAGTGGCACAGACAAGGTTGTGACACAACGCAAGGCAACGGGAGAATTAGTCAAAGACGGAAAATCGATAAATTTTGTCGGCGAGTCTGCTTCCTTTTTTACAGGCGCATTAAAATTGGATTCTTCTAATGAAGATAACTCTTCACACGGTACAGATGCTTCCTTTACCATTAATGGATTACAAACAACCAGAAAATCAAACACTTTCACAATGAACGATGTCACCTTTACATTAAAGAAAGATTCGGCTGGTTCCACTGAATCTTCAACAATCAGTGTTAAAACCGACACCGACGAAATTGTGAAAACCATCAAAGAATTTGTGGATAAATACAATGAGATGATTGGAAAGATTAACGGGGAGTTAAAAGAAGAGCGTTATCGAACCTTTACTCCGTTAACAGATGAGCAAAAAGCTGCAATGAAAGAGAAAGAGGTTGAGCAATGGGAAGAGAAAGCAAGGAGCGGGATGCTGCGCCGTGACACATTGTTATCCTCTGGGCTTTCAAAAATGCGAATGGATCTCTATGCTGAGGTCGTTTCAAATGCGGATACGCGTACAGACAAGAAATACAATCAGCTTTCCGAGATTGGGATAAAGACCTCAAAGGATTATCTGGATGGTGGAAAGCTAGAAATCGATGAGGACAAGCTGAGGGAAGCCATTGAAGATAACCCGGAAGCCATTTATCAGCTTTTTATGGCGGATGGAACAGCATCACTTAATCCTAATGATAAGAACACGACACCCGTTCTAGGTATTGCCCGTAGACTTCGTAGTTCAATAGCAGAAACAATGGGCAAGATTGAGGAAAAGGCCGGGAATACTTATAAAACCGAGCATAACTACTCAATGGGTAAAGATATTTTGAGAATTAAGGATAATATTACAAGATTAGAAGATCGGTTAAAGATGGTTGAACAACGCTATTGGAACCAATACACTGCGATGGAAAAAGCGATGCAGCAACTAAACAGTCAATCTTCACAGCTTTTGGCCCAGCTAGGAATGGGTCAGAAATAAGAAACGGCTCTACCCAGAAGATAACACCACTGCCGGATGGAAATAATATAAGAAGGTGAGTAATTTGGCAATGCAACAGCCGTATCAAGCCTATAAGCAAAACTCAGTTAATACTGCTTCACCTGCAGAATTGACTCTCATGCTTTATAATGGTTGCTTGAAATTTATTAAGCTTGCAAAATTAGGAATTGAAGCTAATGATATAGAACAACGTCATACCAACTTGCTTAAGGCTCAGAATATTGTTCAAGAGCTTATGGTTACGTTAGACATGAACGTTGAAATTTCTAAGAATTTATTACAAATGTATGATTATCTCTATCATCGCCTCATTGAGGCCAATACAAAAAACAGTGTAGAAATTCTTGATGAGGTTGAAGGATTTGTTTTGGAATTTCGGGATACTTGGAAAGAAGTTATGAAACTAGCGAAGAAACCACAGATGGCAGAAAGTGGACAGGTGTAGATGGAAGCGCTGGTCCGTTTTATAAAAAAGACGAAACAGCTGCTGGCACATCTTGAAGCGGAATTTCCTACCGATGACCGAGAAGAATTTATTGAGACCATACAAGGAATGCTGAATGAAAGAGAGCTCATTCTCAAGGAGCTTCCTGATTTAAGGGAGCTCAGCCAGAACAATAAAGAAGAGCTTAGAAAATTAGAGTATAAACTTAAGACGTTGCTAGAGAATCATCAAAGCAAAATCAAACAGGATATCAAACTGTTGAGCCTTCAAAAGAAGAAAAGCGATCAATATGCAGATCCTTACGGGAACTTCTCCATTGATGGAATGTACCTAGATAAGAAAAAGTAAAATAAAGCATCCGGTTAATTTTGATAAAAGCCGGATGCTTTATTTTTGGTCACGGTTCAAATTGGTACCAGGTACCTTTTTGAACATTTGTTCAAAAAAGTACCTATTCCTTTTGGGTTAAGTAGAAAAGGGAATTTAGATTCGATTGTCGAATATTATTATAGCCCCATTTTTTTCATGAAATTTTTCCCCGAATGAAGAACATCTATAATTATCACTTTTTTGGTACAGAATTAATCTATAAGTATCAAGCCTACAAAATATTGGAACAGGATGAAGCTGAACTACTACAATCAAATAATCCTTTTTCTCTTGTCATTTTGGCAGGATTGTATGTGTTGCGAGGAAAAAAACAAGAAAATTTGAAGTATCCATATAAAAGGAGACTGATGAGGTTACTGCTAAAAAATACGAGCTTGGACCGTAAGAAAATCGAAAGATTATTCATATTCATTGACCATGTTATCGAGTTACAAGAAGAGGAAACAGAAGCATTAGTCTATGAAATCACCCCAATGATTGAAAAGGAGGGAACAGAAATGTCATTATCCTTAGAGGATACATCCTTTGCAAAATACTACAAAAGAATTGGGAAGGAAGAAGGAAGAGAAGAAGGCATCAAAGAAGGCGAAGCAAAAGGAATGATTCTTGGACAGAAGGAAGTCGCCCGGAAAATGTTGCAGGAAGGATACTCTATCGATGTAATTACAAAGCTTACGGAGTTAAGCAAAGAAGAAATAGAAAACCTATAGTTTTATTACTCGGTACCAGGTACCTTTTTGAACCATAGTTCAAAAAAGTACCTGGTACCAACCGGATTGCTCTCTTTCACGAATTCGACAAATTTTTATTAGGTTTTTCACTGTTTTAGCAGGAGTTTTATGGGTTAAAATAGAAATAGTATACATAGCCTTATTTTAAGGTTCTGTATAAATCCTTTGCTACCCAGAGCAAACTCCTACTGGGTGCAAAAGATGTATACGTTATTGGATTATAGGAAAAGGAGGAGTTCACTTATGAATTTTAACGTACGAGGAGAAAACATTGAGGTAACTCCAGCAATTAGAGAGTATGTCGAAAAGAAAATTAGTAAACTGGAAAGATATTTTACAGAAACTCCTGAAGCAAATGTGCATGTGAATTTACGAATTTACAATGACAAGAAATCTAAGGTAGAAGTTACGATTCCAATGCCAAATCTTGTATTGCGTGCAGAGGAAGTTCATGAGGATATGTATGCAGCGATTGATTTAATTACCGATAAATTAGAGCGTCAAATCCGCAAGTACAAAACAAAGGTGAACCGCAAGTCCCGTGAAAAAGGTCATGTGAATACAGTATTTACAACTTTCGAGGACAGCAGCGCACCAACGATTGAAGAAGAGCATGAGCTCGAGGTTGTTCGTCAAAAGAGCTTTGACTTGAAGCCGATGGACAGCGAGGAAGCGATTCTTCAAATGAACATGCTTGGTCATAATTTCTACGTTTTCACAAACGCTGAAACAAACTTAACGAACGTTGTTTATAAGCGTAAGGATGGCCGCTATGGCTTAATCGAAGCGCAGTAAAAATGGACAACGAACCGCAGTCACCTTTTTCGTGGCTGCGGTTTTTATTTGTTCTGGAGAACTAAGTGAATCTACTAACCCGTAACCCCATTTAAAACAGCTTCAACAGAAATATTAATCCATCCCCCAAAAAACAAAAATTGTACAATCCTTCACATTATATTAAAATATGAATATATGAATTTTAAACCTATTCACACAAATCACAATAAAACCATAACAGCAGGACCCCTTCTCAAGAATACGCCCAAAATCATGATATTTCTGAAAATCCCTACATAGCTTGAGAAAAGGGCCTCTAAGTTAAGGAGGCAAACAAGGTGAATCTTGATTTTCAATATTATCCATATCCATCTCAGCGGACGGCGGTCTTTGCTAAAAGAGGAATGGTAGCCACATCTCAGCCGCTGGCAGCCCAGGCTGGACTCGATATTCTAAAAAAAGGCGGCAATGCCATTGATGCAGCGATTGCGACGGCTGCCATGTTAACCGTCGTGGAACCAACCTCAAATGGTATCGGGGGAGACGCCTTTGCACTTGTGTGGACAAAGGGCGAGCTCCATGGTTTGAACGGAAGCGGTCCTGCACCGAAGTCTATTAGTATTGATGCGGTGAAGGAAAGGGGCTTTGATGAGATGCCGACCTACGGCTGGCTCCCTGTCACCGTTCCAGGAGCACCGTCTGCGTGGGCAGAATTATCGAAAAGATTTGGTAAGCTATCTTTAAAAGAGGTCCTTCAGCCAGCGATCGATTATGCAGAAAACGGTTTTCCGCTTACGCCGATCCTAGGGCGCTATTGGGGAATTGCTTATAAAAGATTTAAGGAACTTTTAACGGGGGAAGAATTCCAACATTGGTTTGATATCTTTGCACCACATGGAAGGGCGCCAAAGGTCGGCGAAGTTTGGAAGTCGGAAGGTCATGCAGCAACCCTTCGTTCCATTGCGGAAACAAATGGGGAAAGTTTTTATCGGGGAGAACTTGCTGAGAAAATCGATGCTTTTTCGAAAAAATATAATGGGTTCCTCACGAAGGAGGACCTTGCCGATTATAAAGCCGAATGGGTTCAGCCGATTAAGGTTAACTACCGCGGGTATGATGTATGGGAGATTCCGCCGAACGGTCAAGGTCTAGTGGCCCTTTTGGCATTAAATATTGTTCAGGGCTATGACTTCCACACGAGAGATTTCGTTGACACCTACCACAAGCAAATTGAGGCGATGAAGCTTGCTTTCACAGACGGAAAAGCTTTTATCACGGACCCGAAGGAAATGAAATTGACGATTGATGAATTACTATCAGAAGCTTATGCTGTGAGTCGAAGAAATGAAATTACGGAAGAGGCAATCCTTCCGAACCCATATCAGCCGCCAAGCGGGGGCACGGTCTATCTTGCAACGGCTGACGGGGAGGGCAACATGGTTTCCTTTATCCAGAGCAATTACATGGGCTTTGGTTCAGGACTTGTGGTACCTGGTACCGGAATTGCTTTGCAAAATAGGGGGCGGGATTTCTCCCTTGATCCGGAGCACCACAATGCGCTACAACCAGGCAAAAAAACATATCATACGATCATTCCGGGATTTCTTACAAAGGGAAGCGAGGCAATTGGGCCATTTGGCGTGATGGGTGGATACATGCAGCCGCAGGGACATATGCAGGTCATCATGAATACCATCGATTTCCACCTCAATCCCCAGGCTGCCCTAGATGCTCCGAGGTGGCAATGGGTTGGTGAAAAGAAAATTCAAGTTGAGCCTCATTTCCCAAATCATCTTGCACAAGCGCTTGCTCGCAAAGGGCATCAGGTGGAAATGTCGGTCGACACTGGTGGATTTGGACGTGGACAAATTATTTGGCGTGATCCGGATACAGGTGTCCTTATCGGTGGTACGGAAGCACGCACCGATGGGACAATTGCTGTTTGGTAATGTAAGTACAAGTTAATTAGGAGCAGGAGAGTGCACTGTTGACTCGATGGCCGTAAAGGAAACAGAATGGTGTTATCATCCATGAAGAGTGGTATATTAGGTATACCACTTTCTTTGTCATGGAGAGGGCCAGGTGTAATTGACTCTATCTTCACTACAATTTATATAGAAGGGAAAGGTGACGGGACGATGAAACAGCTCGAAATTTTTATAGCCTTTTTTCGCTCGGGGATATTAGGTTATGGCGGCGGACCGTCTGCGATTCCCCTCGTTCATAAGGAAGTCGTAGATACATTTAAATGGATGGATACAGATGAATTTGGTGATATCTTAGCACTTGCCAATGCCCTGCCAGGTCCAATTAATACGAAAATGGCGGGGTATATCGGGTATCGTGTTGGCGGTGTGCTCGGCATGATCAATGCCCTCGTGGCAACGATGGTTCCAACGATCCTGCTGATGATTCTTCTATTAAACGTATTGAATGCATACCGGGATCAACCTTGGGTGCATGGGATGGCAACAGCGGTTATACCGGTTGTCATGGTGTTACTCGGAACCCTAACCTGGGATTTTGTGAAAAAATCGTCCAAATCGCAGCTTGGCTGGAAATGGACCTTTATTTTTATCTTTGTCAGTACCATTCTGTTACAATTCCTTCATATTCATCCTGCCATTATTATTATCGTCTTACTTGTCGCAGCCTTAGTGAAAAAGGATTCTGCTGGTGAAAAAGGGGAGAAGCAAGTATCATGATTTATTGGAAAATATTTTTGGCATTTTTCATCCCTGGAATCCTCGGGTATGGTGGAGGACCCGCTTCAATCCCTCTCATCGAAAACGAGGTTGTGGATCGCTACGGCTGGCTGACCGTTAACGAATTTAGTGAGGTGCTGGCGCTGGCCAATGCCTTGCCAGGTCCGATCGCCACCAAGATGGCAGGTTATATCGGCTTTCAACAGGCCGGGTTTCTTGGTGCTACTGTCGCTATTTTTGCAACCGTTGGCCCTTCGCTCATTTTAATGCTTGGCTTGTTGGGGATCCTCATGAAACACAAGGATTCTCCGCGGGTCAAACGGATGACGACGCTGATTCGCCCGGTTATTGCTGTGTTGCTTGGCGTTATGACCTATGATTTTTTCTTTTCTGCCTATGAGGGTGTAGGGATCTGGCAAACTCTCTTTCTCGGGGTAGGAAGCTATATTCTCATGGAAAAAATGAAGGTTCACCCAGCTTATGTGATCGCTGGAGCGCTCGTTTACGGGGCAGTGGTCCTGTCCTAAGCCACCAAGTTATCACAAATTGATGAAAAATAACAACAGTTGTCTAATTTTCATAGATAGCTGTTTTATTTTTTTGAGAAAATGTTTAGACTGGTAGTAAAAGGGACTTTCTTTAAAATTCACTACCTTTGCAATAACGAAAAAATAGACTTATAGATAGAAAAGAGGAGAAACCAATGGTGCAAACGAAGGTGAGCCGTAATGAGCCATGTCCATGCGGAAGCGGGAAGAAATACAAGAAATGCTGCGGGCTTCAGAAGACGGTATCAATCACTTCCATTATCGAAAAAGAAATCATGGACATACAGGCGCAGGTGCTCCATTATGCGATGGAGAGATTTGAGATTGAGCTAGATGATGATTTTTCTGGGAGGATTGACCGCCTTTTAGTCGAGGATGAAGACGAAATGGAGTATTATTTGTTTGTGCACACCCTCTGGTTCACATCCTTTGTCCCCGTCGATCATGGAAAAACAATTCTACAGCATTTTATTGAAGAAAAAAGCAGAATGATTCAGCGGCCGAAGGTAAAAGAGATTCTTCAAACATGGACAAACCCTAGACCGATTGCGGGAAGAGTGGTTGGAATCACTTCGGATACTATGGCAGTGAGGGATGCATTTACCAATGAAGTCCACCAAATCAAGCTGTTAGAAGAATATGACGTAACAGCTAACGCCTTCTTATTTGCCATTCTTGTTCCATTTGGTACGGAGTGGATCGTATTCCCTACCATTTTTGACATGGAAGGAGAGGATAACGAGAAGGAGGAGCTTTTCCTAAGGAAGGAATTCGGACGTACGACCTATGACAACCCCATAGAGTTCTTACAGGAGCAGTTTCTTGATTTGATGAACACCTTACCGTATGCGATGCTTGATTATGGATCGGGTAGCATTGACTGGAAGAACGATGCTCACAGGGAAATAGCGGTTCTTTTTGAAGAAAAAATGAAAGAGGGATCTGCTCCTGATACGCTCATTGCCACAGGACTTCTTCTTTGGTTTAAATACTGTGAAAAGGATCTAAAGCTGATTAAAAAGCCAGAAACCTATGCAGCAGCCATTCATTATTTGAACCTGAAGGCTAATCCAATGCTCGATCTAACAAAAAAAGAGATCGCAAATCTATATGGAATCTCTCCCTCTACTTTGGGTACGGCCATTAGAGATATGGAATTTGATTTATATGAAGAGCTTATGGAGTTAAAGGGCATGTATCTAGAGCAAATCATAGAGGATTTGGAGTTAGGATCCTTTGGTTTTCCCGATGATGACTGGGATGACGAAGAGGACGATGACGATGGATATCTATTCTAATAGATGAAAAGGCTGGCTTTTTAGTCAGTCTTTTTGTGATAAAGGGCCCTTTACAAAAGTTGTCACTCCTCTTTGGAAGTGGTAATATGATAAGGAATAAACTTGATTTCAGCAAAGTTAAGACAGCAAGATTACAGAGAAAAATTCTCTATTTAGAATACAAAATGAGAGAGAGGATTTCGCCTTTCTTTTTTGTTTTGGCAAATCTTCCACGGATTATGGTCATAGAATGGTCCTCATACCGACCATTCCATTTCATACAGAGTAAGTGCCACGCATAAGATCCCCCAGCACTTTTCTCCTCTGTTTTAAGAGTTGGCTGTATGAAATAACGATTTAGTGATCAATTAATTGTTCAAATGGAACAATGTTTGAGAAAAATGCTATTGTTTTGGCCTAGTTGGAGAGCGGAGTAGCGAGAGGCTTCTCCACTAGCAGATTATAAAGCCTTATTTAAAAGGAGCGTATTCAATGCTTGGAATGTTAAATAAAGTTTTCGATCCAACCAAACGTGATCTAAAGCGTTTGACGAAATTAAGTGAACAAATTGACGCACTTGCCAGTAAAACAGCTGCTTTAACGGATGAGCAGCTGCGCATGAAGACAGTTGAATTTAAGGAACGTCATCATAAGGGCGAATCCTTGGACGATCTTTTAGTAGAAGCATTTGCGGTTGTTCGTGAGGCGGCCAAGCGTGTGCTTGGACTTTATCCATATCCTGTCCAGCTCATGGGGGGGGCAGCCCTTCATGAAGGGAATATTGCGGAGATGAAGACAGGGGAAGGAAAAACGTTAACGGCGACGATGCCGGTATACCTGAACGCTCTTTCTGGAAAAGGGGTACATGTTGTTACCGTGAACGAATACCTTGCTTCCCGTGACGCAACGGAAATGGGTCAGCTTTACGAATTTTTAGGCTTAACCGTGGGTTTGAATTCCAATGGGCTTTCGAAGGAAGAGAAGCAAGCGGCCTATGCCTGCGATATTACGTACAGCACAAATAACGAGCTTGGCTTCGACTACCTGCGTGATAACATGGTGCTCTACAAGGAGCAAAAGGTTCAGCGCCCGCTTAATTTTGCGATTATTGACGAGGTTGACTCCATTTTAATTGATGAGGCTCGTACACCGCTCATTATTTCTGGGTCAGCTCAGAAGTCAACCGCTCTCTATATTCAGGCGAATGCATTTGTTCGTACCTTGAAAAAAGAAACGGATTATACGTATGATGAGAAAACGAAGGGAGTTCAATTAACAGAGGACGGGATCTCCAAGGCAGAGAAGGCTTTTGGGATTGAGAACCTTTTTGATATCCGTCATGTTTCCCTCAACCATCATATCAATCAGGCGTTAAAGGCCCATGCGAGCATGCATATCGATGTTGATTACGTCGTGCAGGATGGGGAAATTGTCATTGTTGACCAGTTTACTGGACGTTTGATGAAGGGGCGTCGCTATAGCGATGGACTTCACCAGGCCATTGAGGCGAAGGAAGGTCTTGAAATTCAAAATGAAAGCATGACCCTCGCATCGATTACGTTCCAGAACTATTTCCGTATGTACAATAAGCTTGCGGGGATGACGGGTACTGCGAAGACAGAGGAAGAAGAATTCCGCAATATTTATAATATGAATGTTATCGTGATTCCGACGAATAGGCCGATTACTCGTGATGATCGTGCCGACTTAATCTATGCGACTATGGATGGCAAGTTCCGCGCGGTCGTCGAGGATATCGCTGAACGCCATAAAAAGGGCCAGCCGGTGCTAGTTGGTACGGTTGCGATTGAAACATCTGAGCTGATTTCAAAGTATTTGACGAAAAAAGGCATCCATCACAATGTCTTAAATGCGAAAAACCATGGACGTGAAGCCGAAATCATTGCATCTGCCGGAGAAAAGGGTTCTGTTACAATTGCCACCAACATGGCTGGTCGTGGTACAGATATCAAGCTTGGTGAGGGTGTGAAGGAGCTTGGTGGCTTGGCGGTTATTGGTACGGAAAGACATGAAAGCCGACGGATCGATAACCAGCTTCGTGGACGTTCTGGTCGTCAAGGGGACCCAGGGGTTACGCAATTCTATCTATCGATGGAAGATGAATTAATGCGTCGCTTCGGCTCAGACAATATGAAGGCCATGATGACGAAACTTGGAATGGATGATTCTCAACCAATCCAAAGTAAAATGGTTTCCAAGGCGGTTGAATCTGCGCAAAAACGGGTAGAAGGAAATAACTTTGATGCTCGTAAACAATTGCTATCCTATGATGACGTATTGCGCCAGCAGCGTGAAATTATTTACAAGCAGCGTAATGAAGTGCTTGAATCTGATAATTTACGAGAAATTCTCCAGAATATGATTTTGAGCTCTTTGAGCCGTCACGTGGAGGCCTTTACGCCTGCTAATGAAGAGCCAGAGAAGTGGAATTTACAAGGTTTAATTGACTATGTAAATGGTAATCTTTTACACGAAGGCGATGTCACGGTTGAAGAGCTTCGCGGCAAGGTACCAGAGGAAATCACCGAGTTGATTTTTGCAAAGGTGAAAGAGCGCTATGAAGAAAAAGAAGCGCAGCTTGCTGAGGAGCAAATGCGTGAATTTGAAAAGGTTGTCTTACTCCGTGCGGTTGATTCCAAGTGGATTGACCATATCGATGCGATGGATCAGCTTCGTCAGGGAATCCATCTCCGTGCTTACGGACAAATCGATCCATTGCGTGAGTACAACCACGAGGGCTTTGCGATGTTTGAAGAAATGATTGCAGCCATTGAGGATGATGCCGCGAAGTACGTCATGAAGGCGGAAATCCGCAATAACCTAGAGCGTGAGGAAGTCGCAAAGGGTCAGGCCGTCAATCCAAAGGAAGATGGCGAAAAGGTAAAGAAAAAGCCAATCGTCAAAGCCATCAATGTCGGCCGTAATGATCCATGTATTTGCGGAAGTGGAAAAAAATACAAAAACTGCTGTGGTCGCACATCATAGAAGAAATTGGGGTCGGGGAACCGACTCTTTTTTCCTCGAGGCTCTTTTCTCAAGCATTGTTGCTTTTGTTTAAACCTTGTTTATGCAGTCTATTTATTAAAATAACAGAGAAAAGTGCTGATTTACTCTATGCGTGGCATACGTCTAGTATGAAGCGGAATGGCTGGCAATAAAGCCACAATCCGTACGAAAATATCTTTCCTCGAAAATGGCTTTGGGGTTGAAGTACGTGTATTGGTGAGTGTTGGTTAGGGTAAAACATGTGGATTTGTCTTGAGGGAGGACGTACTGAGGACTACGAATGGTGACGACCAGGTGAACAAGTCTTCCGAGGGACCCAATGACGACAGGAATCGATGTAGCCAATGTGAAGTTGTCGTCATAGGGGCTCAATGACGACAGAACACAATGCAACCGATGGGAAGTTGACGTTATACGGGCTCAATGACGACAGAATACAATGCAACCAATGTAAAGTTGACGTCATACGCGTCTAATGACGACAGGACTCAACGTTTCCAAAGAGAACTTGTCATCATACGTGCTCAAATAAAGACAAGTATCAACAAACACCGGTAAGCTTGTCTTCATTCACACTCGACCAGACAAAAACATCCCGTCAATACCAAGGAAATACTATTCTTACCATCATATTTCAAGCATGACCTATAATTTTTACCTTATTATTAATCAACAATTTATATAAGAAAATATACAGAGGTGAAGCAAATGGAATTAGCAGAAATTCGACATGAGTTAGAGACTACAGCTAAAAAACTAGCGGACTTTAGGGGGTCTCTTTGACTTAGAAAATAAAGAAACACGTATACAGGAGTTAGATGAAATGATGCTAGAGCCAGGGTTCTGGGATGATCAGCAAGGTGCACAGGTGATCATTAATGAGGGTAATGGCTTAAAAGCAATCGTTAATGAATATAAAGAATTAGAAGAAACACATGAGAATTTAGATATGACATTGGAGCTTTTACGTGAAGAGCCAGATGAAGAATTGCAGGAAGAATTGGGAAAACAGTTGGTGGAATTCCAACAAAAAATGGCTGATTTTGAGCTGCAATTATTATTGAGCGGTCCATACGATCAAAACAATGCCATTTTAGAATTGCACCCAGGAGCAGGGGGAACAGAGTCACAAGACTGGGGTTCTATGCTATTACGTATGTACACACGCTGGGCTGAAAAACGCGGATTCAAAGTAGAAACGGTTGACTATTTACCAGGTGATGAAGCTGGTATTAAGAGTGTAACTTTATTAATTAAAGGTCATAACGCTTACGGTTACTTAAAAGCAGAGAAAGGTGTACATCGTCTTGTACGTATTTCACCATTCGATTCTTCAGGGCGTCGTCATACATCATTCGTATCTTGTGAAGTTGTACCAGAGTTCAATGATGAAGTTGAAATCGAAGTACGTACAGAAGATTTAAAAATTGATACGTACCGAGCAAGTGGAGCTGGTGGACAGCACGTAAATACGACAGATTCAGCAGTTCGTATTACACATACACCGACAAATACGGTTGTAACATGTCAGTCGGAGCGTTCTCAAATTAAAAACCGTGAGCATGCGATGAAAATGTTAAAAGCGAAATTATATCAAAAGAAACTAGAAGAGCAACAAGCAGAATTAGATGAAATTCGCGGAGAGCAAAAAGAAATCGGATGGGGTAGCCAAATCCGTTCTTACGTATTCCACCCGTATTCTCTTGTAAAAGACCATCGTACAAATACGGAGGTTGGTAACGTACAAGCTGTTATGGATGGAGAGATTGATCCATTTATTGATGCTTACTTACGTTCTCGCATCTAATAAGCGAAAAAAAGCCAACGAAATTGTTGGCGCATGCTGAGGACAATAGAGGATATAAAGAATTTGATTTTATTTTTATAGATGAAGTAAAGAGGAAGAGAAGTTGGAAACGACAACTTCTCTTTTTGATGGGATTATATGTAGATTACAATGCTGTATATTGTTTTGTAAAAAGTAGAGAATAGTAAAATAGAGCGGTAATATGGTAAAGATTTATATAGAACTTTTCTAATTTTCCTTTTAAAAAGGATGCTTTATAGAAGTTTTTTAAGTTGTTCACAGAATTGAAACAACTTATGAAAGCTTTATTTTATCAAGGTTCTCACTGTATTTTTGAGGAATATGAAATACACCTTAGTTTTTCTATATAAAGATAATGCTTATAATGAAAATGAGTGTGTTAGGAATAAAAAGAATATCAACAATGGGGAGCGATAGAAGTGAAAAAGAAATTGTTGGCTATTGCGCTAGGGACATCGGTTGTTTTTGCTTTAGGAGCATGCGGAAATAAAGAAGAGAGTAAGTCTTCGAAACAGTCTGCAAGTACAGACAGCGCAGAACAAATTTTCCAAAGAAGTTGTGCGGGATGTCACGCAACAGATTTATCAGGGGCAACTGGACCTGATTTAAGAAAAGTAGGCGGTAAGTACGACGCTGCAGATATCGAAGAGATTATTAAAAAAGGCCGCGGTTCAATGTCACCAGGACTTATTCAAGGTGAAGATGCGAAAAAAGTGTCTGAATGGTTAGCTGAACATAAATAAAAAAGGTGAAATGGACGAGTTGATAATATAGTCAACTCGTTTTCCTTTTTTCTGGTATGTAACATAACTGTAACAAAAATGTATCCAAATTGGAAACCGTTTGATGTTACAATGGGGTTTGTAGAATTTTGCTGAAATATATTACATAGAGTGGTATTGCTTATGAGAAAGCATAAGTAAACTATCTTCAACAAGGATGACTAAATGAAAATGAAGGATGTCTTTTGTTTTCAGATGTACAGAAAAGTATTTCGAAAAAAATCATTAAGTATTGGGTGATAAATAATGATAAAAATGACGAATGTTTATAAGGAGTACCCGAATGGTATGAAAGCCATTGCTGGTCTTACAGTTAACATTAAACAAGGTGAATTCGTATACGTAGTTGGACCGAGTGGAGCCGGAAAATCTACATTTATTAAAATGATGTATCGTGAAGAGAAACCATCTACAGGATCTATTAATGTAAATGGACTTACTATCGAAACATTGGCAGAAAGAGACGTTCCGTATTTTCGTCGTCAATTAGGCGTGATTTTCCAAGATTTCAAATTGCTACCTAAGTTAACGGTATATGAGAATGTTTCGTTTGCTTTAGAAGTAATTGAAGAAGAACCGGATGCAATTCGTGAGCGTGTAACAGAAGTTCTAGGTCTTGTAGGCCTTGAAGATCGTGCAGACGCACTTCCAAGTGAGCTTTCGGGCGGGGAGCAACAACGTGTGGCTATTGCAAGAGCAATTGTAAATAGACCAAAGGTTGTAATTGCCGATGAGCCAACAGGTAACTTAGATATTGAAACAGCTCTTGATATTATGAATATTTTTACTCGCATTAATGAGCGCGGCACAACGATTGTTATGGCGACGCATAATGCAGATATCGTAAATACAATCCGTCATCGTGTAATCGCGATTGAAGGCGGAAAAATTGTTCGAGATGAGATTGAGGGAGGATACGGATATGAAGGCTAAGACCCTTAGTCGACATTTGCGAGAAGGTGTAAAGAATCTATCACGTAACGGATGGATGACATTTGCTTCTGTTAGTGCAGTA
>DLCS01000232.1:0-602 GCA_002480735.1 Bacillaceae bacterium UBA7792
AAAAAACAAAAGAAAAAACAAGTACTTCGAGAGCGCATTATCAGCCCTTTTGTGAAATGGGGCAAGAAGGCTGGACCAATCGGTATTCAATATCCACTGTTTTCCGATGTACAAAAGACAGAAATACTGTTAAGTCAAGCTGGGAATCCTTTGGGACTTCAGCTTCAGGATTTTTACGGTTTCCGTTTTGTTTTGGCGATGGCTGGGCTCACCTTTGGCTCATTCTATAGCTTCATCGGCCTTCCATTTGCTTTGCCTATCATACTTTTTTCGATTATTGGGGGGGTGTTTGGTCCAAACCTTTGGATATATTTTAAAGCAAAAAACCGACAGGAAATGATCAGTGTCATGATGCCCGATTTTCTTGATACGGTCAGTGTCACACTGTCAGCTGGAGTGAGCCTTGATGGAGCACTAAAGCAAGTAACGAAGCAATTTGAAGGACCATTAAGTGAGGAAATCGATCGTTTTAACAAGGAGATTGAACTCGGAGTTCCGCGGCTTTCTGCTTATCAGGGATTAATTAATCGGAGTTCATCGAAGGAACTGCACTCCTTGGTTAATGCTCTAATTCAAGGTTCTACCTTAGGAGTTCCCGTTTC
>DLCS01000232.1:736-3416 GCA_002480735.1 Bacillaceae bacterium UBA7792
GAGTTCCCGTTTCACGAACCTTCAAGCTGCAGGCAGCAGATTTAAGAGCAACAAGAGGCTTTATTGCTAAGGAAAAAGCGGCTAAGGCAAGTCCTTTAATTACTCTGGTTACAACGTTTTTTATTGCTCCAGCAGTTATTGGCCTAATTCTCGGCCTGTTAGCACTGAATTTAATCTACAATCCGGAAGCCTTTGGATTGGATCATTTCTTCTTTTAGAAGAGCTCTTATATGAAACAACTAAACTATTAAACGATATTAGGAGGATGAAAGATGTTATTTAAAAAGGCATGGAACAAAATGAACGAGACGTATATTCGTTATGTAAACAATGAAAAAGGGGCACAGGCACTAGAGTGGGTCGCTCTCGGCCTCGTTGTTCTAGCGATTATGGGTGTTATTGCCGCTGGACTTCAGGGAGATACGTCACTCGGAAAAAGTATCATAAAGAAACTCAAAGACATGATTGAAGGATTGTAATAGAAGCATGGTAGATGGGATGAGGTGATTTTTTGAAGGGAATTTATAAAAAATACGTCAAAAATGAACGAGGCTCACAAGCGATTGAGTTTGTCGCCATGTTCCCTTTGATCATTTTATCCATCTTGATCATTTGGCAAATTGGACTCATAGCTTTTTCCCTAGTCGTCGGAGAATCTGCTGCAAGAGACGGGGCAAGGGCAGCTGCGATCCATGATCCCGAGTGGATGGAAGTTGCTAAAAGGTCTGCTTCGGGGATAAAAGTGAATGTTACAGGAGGTCCGGGAACAAAGGATGCACATGTATTTGTCGAAATTACCGCTCCGATTGTGAAGCTTCCTTTTATCAAAGAAATGGAATTTACGTATACAGTCGATGCGGTGATGCCGATGGAGGAAAAACCGAATGGCTAGAAAACTCAAATCCTATATCAAAAATGAACGAGGCAGCGGAACACTCATAATTATGGTGGGCATGGTTCTCGCTGCCCTTTTCTTTGGTTTCTTATTTTTTGATTTTTCCAATGTTTTTATCAATAAACGAGTCACGCAGACAGGGGCAGATGCTGCGGCCATTGCAGCCGCACAAACCTCCAATAAATACATGAAAGAGCATTTACAAGAGGAAACCCAAAAGGAGCTCGAGAAACTGGGAGCAGAATGGGAAAGATTTTTAGCTGATGTATTGGCCTCCTACGCTGATGATGGGGATCCGGAAACACCTGCGCCATCCCCGCCATCAACGGAGGAAATATTAGACATGTTTGTGAAGATGAAGGAAAGAGCCTTAGGAAAAAACATGCCGGGCGATGTCAGGGCATGGCTCCTTAACCATTCTGTGAAGGTCGTGGCGGAGACGGCGATGAAGTTTTTCTTTAAGGATAAGGAAGTTTCTGATATGTCCTGTAAGGTTGTTCGTGATCATTTAAAAGATGCCAAAAAGGAAGCAGAGGATTACGCAAAAAAGAATCAAAACGATAAGTTAAAGGATATAAAATTTATCCCTGAGGATTTTCGAATATTCGTAGAAACGGAACGCAAAGGGAAATATACAACGGTTCCTGATAAGGAGGTACCTGCCATTACTTCTGAGTCATCAGCTAAAATTGGGGAACCAGAAGGATATCGAGGCAAAATTACCTGCAGTTAATCATGAAGCATTTCATACATAAGGAAGGTGAAGGAGGCGAATTCATGTCACATAGGCAGAAATGGATGGGGTTTTTTATTTGTTTTTCATTACTCATGTATCTCCAGGCATTCTTAGTGCAACCCATTTATGCTAATGTTGAAGAAGTACAAACAGATGGTCAAAACATTCACAAAACAGAGCTTTCCGATGGGAAGGGTGAATCCGTCGGTGGCGGCGGAGAAGACGTCCCCTGGTGGCAAAAGGCTTGGAATTGGTTGGAAGATATCGGTAGTGATGGATTAGAACTGTTGGATGAATTTGGAGCCACTATCGGGGAACAATTGAATGAATTTCTAGATTGGGCTGGTGAAGCCTCGGATGGAGCAATAGACTGGTTCTCCGAAGTCGGAAGCGATATTGGGGACTGGTTTTTAGAGGTTGGAAGTAATATTGGAGAATGGTTCAAAGAGGTAGGATCAGCGATTGGTGGCTTTTTCTCAGATGCATTGGAATGGGTGAAGGAAAATAAATGGTTCCAGACGATTATTGCGGGGGTGCTGGCCACCGTTGCAATTGTAGTAGGAGTATTTGTTTTCGTTGGAAGCTGGCCCGCTTTAGCAGTCATTGCCGTCATTGGTGGTCTTGCATTAGGGGCTGGATTCCTGTATCAATGGCTGGCTGGTGATAACTATAATTTCTTTGGGGCATTCTTTGTTTCACTTATCGGTGGAGCAGCTGGATATTTCGGTATGACAACGGGTGCTTTTGCAGCGGCCTGGACATGGTTAAGACATACTGCAGCACCAGCGGCGTGGTCTTGGATTCGAAACACAGCGGTCCCATGGATGGTTGCCCGCAGTCAAGCAGCCTGGGGCTGGATGAGGAACGTCGCATTTCCATGGTTGAGTAGGAAGGTGGTTGCTGGTTGGCGGTGGTTTAAAAGATTGCCCGTTTGGGGGCAGATCCGAGCTGGATATGCAGGTGGAGGATTTCTAGGGAAAGTTGCAATGGGTGCCACCATATCGGGATTTGGATCCGCTGTGATTAATATCATAGGACAATTGCTTGGC
>DLCS01000130.1 GCA_002480735.1 Bacillaceae bacterium UBA7792
TGGAAAAACGTAGTGGCCGTCTGCGTTAATTACTTCTGCATCCTGTACTTGCAAGCTTGCCCCGATCTGGCTAATCACTCCATTTTCGATCAAAATATCACCTTTATACGTATCTGTTGCCGTGACAATTGTTCCGTTCTTGATTACCTTTTTCATGCGCTGCCTCCTCTTCATTTATGGCTATTGATTTGAAAAATCTTGATAAGAGCCTATTTTTTGACTGAATCCACTCCACAAGCAATCGCTCCAACCGCTGCTTGCCGCTCATTCCATGTCATTGGCGGCAGCTCGCTTGGAATTTCCACCATGTCGATTGCTCCATCCACTGGACATACAATAGAGCAGAGGTTACAGCCGACACAATCCTCTTCTCGTACTCTAAGGATACTACGCCCATTTTCATCCTTTAACATATCGATACATTGATGGGACGTATCCTCACATGCAATGTGGCACTTATTGCAATTAATACAAACATCATTGTTGATCCTCGCAACGATCTTATAATTGAGATCGAGGTCGCCCCAATCAGAATATTTCGGGACCGATTTCCCAACGATGTCCATCACAGAGGCGATTCCCTTATCATCGAGATAATGATTTAATCCTTCGATCATATCCTCAACAATCCGGAAGCCGTGATGCATGGCAGCGGTACATACCTGAACACCTGTTGCTCCCATCAAGAGGAATTCAACTGCATTTTGCCAATTGGAAATCCCGCCAATTCCAGAAATTGGAATATTAATTCGTGGATTACGAGCACATTCTCCAACCATGTGAAGCGCAATCGGTTTGACCGCCGGACCACAATAACCGCCATGGGCTCCTTTTCCACCAACATGGGGGATCGTGTTCCAAGTATCAATGTCGACCCCAGCTAAGCTATTGATCGTATTAATCATGCTGATGGCATCCGCACCACCTTGTACAGCCGCCTCAGCTGTTACGGTAATATCTGTAATATTTGGAGTAAGCTTTACGATGACTGGTGTTTGAGCAACCTCTTTGACCCAGTATGTTTGTTTTTCGACAAGCGAAGGCACCTGCCCTGAAGCCGAGCCCATTCCTCGTTCAGCCATCCCATGCGGACAGCCGAAATTTAGCTCGAGTCCATCGACTCCTACATCCTCAACTCTCTTAACAATTTCATGCCATTTCTCTTGCTGCGGTTCAACCATTAGGGATGCAATAATAGCGTGATTCGGGAACTTTTTCTTCGTTTCATAGATTTCCTTCAGGTTGATCTCCAAAGGTCGATCCGTGATCAACTCGATATTATTAAATCCAGCCACTTTCTGACCATTGAAGCTAACGGCCGCAAATCTAGAGGTTACATTCAAAATTGGGTCCCCCAATGTCTTCCACACTGCCCCTCCCCAGCCCGCCTCAAATGCTCGTTGCACCTGATAACCTGAGTTCGTTGGTGGTGCCGAGGCTAACCAGAAAGGATTGGGCGACTCAATCCCTGCTAAGTTAATTCGTAAATCAGCCATCTTCCTACCTCCCCTATCCGTCTATTGATTTCCCGTTGCTTCTGCCATAGATTCTGAGAATTGCCTATGAATAGCGTGTGCGGTCAATTTCCCTTGCTGGGCCGCTGTAACCACCATCGCTTCCCCTTGCCCTTTCCCAAACACAACATCTCCGCAGGCAAAAACCTTCTCATTTGAAGTCTGGAATGAATTCAGATCAATCTTAACGACCCCTCCGTTATGTTCTAAGCCAAATTTCTCAATGAGACTGGTATATCTTGACTGACCAATGGCTTTGATAACGGCATCTACTTTAATAATAAACTCTGATCCCTCAATAGGAATTGGGCTGCGGCGCCCATCCGCACCAGGCTCACCCAGCTGCATCTTGATGCATTCAATCGCAGCCACACGCCCATTTTCGTCCCCTATGATTCGTTTCGGCGCCGTTAACCATCTAAATTCTACTCCGTCCTGCTTCGCAAATTCATATTCAAAATCATAAGCAGTCATTTCCTCAATCGTACGACGGTAGAGGATTTTGACGTTTTCAGCTCCTAGACGGACTGAGCAGGTTGCACCGTCAATTGCGGTATTGCCAGCTCCAATCACGACCACTCTTTTGCCGATTAAATCATTTAAAATCGGCTTCGTTTTCGTATCCTTGACAAATTGAATCGCATCATAGACTCCCTCTAAGTCTTCTCCTTCCACCCCAAGCATTGGAACTTGCCCCATTCCGATGGCAAGGACGATGGAATCAAATTCTCTCATCATTTCTTCAACCGAAATATCCTCGCCGACTCGGGTATTCGTGCGAATTTCCACATCGAGGCTCTTGACCTGTTCAACCTCCCAATAGGAGATTTCTTTTGGCAATCGGAAGGAAACAATCCCATAGGTGTTTAGGCCACCTGCTTGTTCATCTGCTTCAAAAATCGTCACATCGTAACCAAGGATTGCAAGCTCTCTTGCCGCAGAAAGCCCGGCAGGACCACCACCGACTACCGCTACTTTTTTCCCGTTCTTCTTACCCGCTTTAAATAGGACTTGGTTGTTTTGGATCGCCCAGTCAGTTGCGTAG
Organism: Bacillaceae bacterium UBA7792; assembly: GCA_002480735.1. Lineage (GTDB taxonomy): Bacteria > Bacillota > Bacilli > Bacillales > Cytobacillaceae > Robertmurraya > Robertmurraya andreesenii. Next base: position 2,560 of record DLCS01000130.1, read on the forward strand.
CGCTGGAGATTCCCGATCATGATTGGTTTCGTAGAAGAATTTAGGACACAGGCGCCCTCACATAGTTCTTCAGTTGGACAGACACGGGCACAGCTAGCACCGACCGGATTTGCGGACATAATCGTTGTGGCTGAGCCCTTAAGGTTCCCAGAGGCTATTTTCTTAATAAAGGTTGGAATATCAATTCCCGTTGGACAGGCTTGAATACATGGGGCATCATAGCAGTAAAGGCAACGATTCGCTTCCTCAATCGCTTCTTGCTTTGTCAATGCAGGCTCAACTTCTTTGAAGTTCCTACTCAGATCATCAAGAGAAATCCTTGCAATGGCGGCTTTCGTCAAAAACAATCCCTCCCTCTCATTTCAGCATGGTATCACTAACATATCTTATGATAGATCCCTATCAGAAAACGCTTACACAATTGATAGTTCCTACTTTTCTATTTCCCTCCTTCATATATATTCCAGAAAATTGCGAAACTTAAGTCTATTTTACTTACTTCCATTTTAGAATGCATTATACAGTTTGTTAAAAAGTGTACGACTTTCGTTGTTCAATGTGTAACATCGACGACTCTTTACTATTCCTTAACCATTCTTCCATTGAACTACCAACAGATCAAAAAAACCAAAATCCTCGTAAAAAGAATTTTGGTTTTTCGAGCTTAACTATATTTTTTTCGACAACTCTTCAATTGTTTCCGCCACATCACTCAAATGTTGAATAGATTGTGAAATTTCATCGATGGCAGTAGATTGATGCTTAGAGATTTCGACCGTCTGAGAAACCGTTTGCGCCACATTGTCCACTTTTTCCTTGATGGAGTTCAAAAGCTGGCGAATTTGGTCAACGGATTCCGCACTCCGATCAGCAAGCTTGGTAATTTCCTTAGCAACAATACTGAACCCTCTCCCATGCTCACCTGAGCGGGCAGCTTCGATCCCTGCATTCAACCCCAAAATCCGCGAGCTTTGAGCAATGGAATTGATTAATTCTAGCATTTTCTCTGTTTGATTCATTTGATTTGTCATTTCACTATATGCATCTAGTAAATTATTCATATAACCTGTCAATTCATGAGAGGATGTTGACATCTCTGTTGTAGACGCAGAAATCTCTTCGGAGGAGGCAGCAAGTTGTTCTGCTACCCTCACAAAACGATCATGCTTTTCTACACTGAATACAATGGAAATACTTCCAATGACTTGACGATTTTCATCTACAATTGGTGAGATAATCGTACGAGCTGCTGTCCCATAAAGTTCCTTTGGGATATATGAGCTAAGTCTCTTATTGGTCTTCATAACCTGAAATACAGGATCTGAACTTGTAAGTTTGTAGCCCGTAGAGTCCGGCATACCCAATTCCTTAGAAATTAAAGTAAAAATAACTTCCTCACGATCAGAAATAGAGATCATAGCCTCTTCATCAAATAACGTCTGAATGATTGGTGCAAGCTCTATCAATTTATTTAGCGTCTCATGTATATTTCGATCCATTTCTGCCTATTTCCCCCTTCTCATTATAGATAGTATATTACTACTTTTTTACTAAGAAAAGGTGGAAATTGTTAACTATTTCAAAAAACTCTCACAATTTTCCCAAAATAAATAGGGGGCAAACTACCAATCAATTGGGCGGTTTGCCCCCAAACGGCTTTTCTAACACTGAGATGGCAAAAAGAACTTCATGAATAAAACAGCAATCCTCTTTTTGCTGAAATCTCTTCTGTTATGGAAAAACGGACTTTGTTATTATAAGATCATATGAACTTTTTACCAAGTGGGGACTAGAAAATGAAAAAAGAAAAAATCTTAGCTCTAACAAAAGAATACGTCTATAACGAACTTGCAAACGACAGAACTGGGCATGACTGGTGGCATATCGCAAGGGTGACAAAAATGGCGAAGAACATGGCCATCGAAGAAAAGGCAGATACCTTTATTTGCGAAATGTCCGCCTTGCTGCATGATTTGGCTGATGAAAAGCTGAATGTTTCCGAGGAAGCTGGACTTATGAAAGTATCCAATTGGCTTGTTTCGGTTGAACTTGATGAGAAAACAAAATTGGAAATTATTGAAATCATCTCTACCATATCCTTTAAAGGCGGAGGCCAACCAAAGATGAAGTCATTAGAAGGCAAGATCGTACAGGATGCTGATCGATTAGATGCCATTGGAGCCATCGGCATTGCTAGAACCTTTGCCTATGCGGGGGCAAAGGGAGATCTCATCTACGACCCGGCGATTTTACCCCGTGATTCCATGACGAAAAAGGAATACCGAACAGGGAAATCCACAGCAATTAATCATTTTTATGAAAAATTGCTGAAGCTCAAAAATAGTATGAATACCCCTATTGCCAAAAAAATGGCTGAAGAGAGACATCAGCGATTGGAGAATTATTTGGATGCATTTTTTGAAGAATGGGATATTTAGGACGAAAGGGGGATATATTTTCTTCAAAATAGGTTTAATGGATGAAAAAAAGGGGTATTTGAGTGAGGAAATTGTCTAATACGGGGGGAATAGGGATGGAGCTTATGAGCTTTGAATCATTTAGGTTGAAGGAATTCATTCAGACCAGCAGCGAGGAATTTGAGAGCAGGCTCTTGACTGAGGCAGGCAACGTAAAGCATAAAATAGATGAAATTCTCACGATCGGGAATATCGATTTGGTCAATAATGCCCATAAGCTAGTTGCTTTTATCATTGAAGGGAAGGAAAATGACCTTGTCCAATTTGCGAAGCAGGAAGGAATTGCCTGGGCCACTCATGCCATCCCCCTATCGTTTAAGCTGGAATGGGTGCATGCGATGCGTAGGACCCTATGGAGCTTTATCCAAGATTACCATCTTGCAACAAATAATCAAAATTCCAAAGATTTTTTTCACCTAGAACAGCAAGTCAATAACCAGGTCGATCAATTTTTGAATACATTTTTTATTAGTTATTCTACCTATAAGGAATCCTTGATTAACGCACATCGGGAATTAGTTGAAAAATTGTCCGTTCCGATCATTCCAATCAACCCCTTGGTATGCATTTTACCGCTTATCGGTTCGATGGATTCTACGAGAACAGCCATTCTTGAAGAAAAGGTTCTGTCCGAGATTGGAAAATTGGGTATGCAGACATTAATCATCGACCTATCAGGGATTGCTGACATGGAGCCCGACGTCATTCACCATCTAAGAAGAATCATTGATAGCTGTATCATGATGGGCTGTCAGACAGTGATCACAGGATTACGACCTGAGGTAGTACGAAAAATAGTACATCTTGGAATCTCATTTGATCAGCAGACCAAGACATTGGGCACCTTGCAGCAAGCATTAAAGGTATACTTGAAATAACAATTTGAAAGGATCAATGGACTGGCTTAACGACCAGTCCATTGTCTTTCTACTACTCCTTCACTCGTAAGAGTCGTAAACTGTTGAATGTCACAATTAAAGTTGCTCCCATATCCGCAAAGATGGCGATCCATAACGTTAACCAGCCTGGCACGACCAAGAGTAATGCCAAAGCTTTAATCGCTAGGGAAAAGGTGATATTTTGCTTGATAATAGCGAGAGCTTTTCGACTTAATTTAATCGTGTAGCCAAGTTTCCTTAGGTCATCAGACATTAAAGCAATATCCGCAGTCTCAAGTGCCGTATCTGTCCCAGCGCCTCCCATCGCCACACCAACTGTTGAGGCTGCGAGTGCCGGTGCGTCATTGACACCATCCCCCACCATCGCAACATGAAGATATTCGTCACGAAGCTTTTTAATAGACGTTAATTTATCCTCAGGCATCAAATCAGCTTGTACCTCGGATACATTTAGCCTTCTCCCGATTGTTTCAGCAGTCCTTTTGTTATCGCCTGTTAGCATAACCGTTTTTGCGATTCCGAGCTCATGTAGCTTTTGGATCACTTCTTTGGACGAGGATCTAATTTCGTCCGCCACAGCGATCAAAGCAAGAATTTCCTGTTCTGATCCCAC
>DLCS01000139.1 GCA_002480735.1 Bacillaceae bacterium UBA7792
TCCATGTTCATCTATAATCGCTCCCTTTATTGTAATTGAAGTTTATTACATAATAACAATTGGTAAGGGATTATGACAAGTAATTGATGTTCTTGATTGCAAAGCTGCCTAAAGAATAGGCTTCGCATTATTTTCTTCGAAATAATTAGAAGATTTGTAAAAATAGGTTTACCCTTTTATATAGTGGGTAAATACAGAGTAGCAATAACTATCCCATATTTACCCCTATTCAAGCTGCCACAAATTTTCGTGGTAGCTCTTTTTTTATTCATTTTGTTCTTGAAAGTAATGCTGAAAAAGACTATCGATCGCTGAAGAGACGGTTCGATTTCCAGCCATTACTTCATTTTCAAATTTCGGGAGCAGCTCCTTCACTGCGGGATGATTAAAAAAGCTGAATTGGAGCTGGTCCAAAATCATTGACCTCATCCATTCCTTCGTTTGCTTTCTTCGCCTTTCTTCAAAAATCCCCGTTCGCTTCGTATTTTCCTCAAAGGCTTTGACCGTTTCCCAGACACGGTCGATTCCCTCATGAAATAGAGCCGAGCACGTGTAAGCCTTCGTCTCCCAGCCCTTTGTCGCCGGCTGTAAGAAATGGAGCACTTGGTTGTATTCCCGCTTTGTCTTCTCAGCAAATGGTTTATTATCTCCATCCGCTTTATTGACAAAAATTCCGTCCGCAAGCTCCATAATTCCTTTTTTCATACCCTGAAGCTCGTCTCCGGCACCCGTTAGGACAAGGAGCATGAAAAAATCAACCATTTCTCGAACAAGGACCTCGCTTTGCCCGACCCCAACGGTTTCAACTAGGATGACATCAAAACCAGCAGCCTCACAAACTAGCATCGTCTCTCTCGTTTTCCTATGAACCCCACCTAATTTTCCACTGGAGGGGGAAGGACGAATGAAGGCCTTCGGATTTCGAGCAAGCTCCTCCATTCTTGTTTTGTCACCAAGAATGCTTCCACCCGTTACGCTCGAGCTAGGGTCAACTGCGAGAACCGCCACCTTCAAACCAAGGCCACAAAGATAGGTTCCAAAGGCCTCAATGAAAGTACTTTTCCCAGCCCCTGGAACACCGGTAATGCCAATCCTGAGTGCTTTTCCAGCGTGGGGAAGAAGCTTAGTCAAAAGCTCCTGTGCTTTTTGAAAATGGTGCTCAGCATTGCTTTCAATCAAAGTAATCGCCCGTGCCAAAATGGTCCGTTCGCCCTTCAAAATACCTTCATAAAGCTCTTCCACTGACAGTGTATTTTCCCGTTTTCTTTGAAAACGAACAGGCTGTTTTCCATCCTTCATCTCAAATTTCCTCATAGCCTAGTCTTTCATAGATGGCACGTACAACCTTTTGCGCAGCGACTGGAACCACCGTTCCCGGTCCAAAAATAGCGGCAGCACCATGCTCGTATAAGAACTGATAATCCTGGGCAGGAATGACTCCACCGACGACGACCAAGATATCCTCCCGTCCAAGCTTTTTGAGTTCTTCAATAAGCTGTGGCAGCAAGGTTTTATGACCCGCAGCTAGGGAACTGATCCCGACGACATGAACATCATTTTCCACTGCTTGCAATGCTGTTTCCTCAGGAGTTTGAAATAATGGTCCGATATCGACATCAAAGCCTAAATCGGCAAATGCGGTCGCAATCACCTTGGCACCACGATCATGGCCATCCTGACCCATTTTGGCTATAAGAATCCTTGGACGCCGCCCTTCATTAGCCAAGAACTCCTCGGTCATCTCCCTAATTTCCGCTATTTCCTCTTCATTTGAAAATGCCGAGCTATAGACACCGCTAATAGAGCGAATGACTGCTTTATGTCTGTTCGTAACCTTTTCAATAGCCTCTGAGATTTCGCCTAAGGTTGCTCTTGCTCTCGCAGCCTCAACAGATAATTGAAGAAGGTTTCCTTCACCCGTCTCCGCAGCCTTCGTAATCGCCTCAAGTGCTACCTTCACCCTTGCCTCATCCCGACTCGCTTTCAATTCAGCGAGCTTTTCAATTTGTCTTTGGCGCACAGCGGTATTATCAATATCAAGGATCTCAAGTGGCTCTTCATGCTCCAGGCGATACTTATTGACCCCAATGATCGTTTCCTTTCCGGAATCAATTTGCGCCTGTCTTTTTGCTGCTGCTTCTTCAATTTTCATTTTCGGCAAGCCCGTTTCAATCGCCTTAGCCATGCCACCTAATTCTTCAATTTCTTCTATATGCTCCCAGGCACGCTTTACGAGCTCGTCAGTCAATGCCTCGACATAGTAGGAGCCACCCCATGGATCAATCACATCGGTAATCCCCGTCTCCTCCTGCAGGAAGAGCTGGGTATTTCGTGCAATTCTAGCTGAAAAATCGGTTGGCAGCGCAATCGCCTCATCTAAAGCGTTCGTATGGAGGGACTGTGTGTGTCCCATTGCAGCTGCATGGGCTTCAAGCAAGGTGCGCGTAACATTATTAAATGGATCCTGCTCTGTTAGGCTCCAGCCTGATGTTTGCGAATGGGTTCTTAATGCCAATGATTTTGGGTTTTTCGGATTAAAGGATTTCATCATTTTGGCCCAAATCATACGAGCTGCCCTCATTTTTGCCACTTCCATAAAATAGTTCATTCCAATCGCCCAAAAGAAGGATAATCGTGGGGCAAAGGAATCGACGTCAATTCCAGCCTTGAGCCCTGTTCGTACATATTCAAGCCCGTCGGCAAGCGTGTAGGCCAAT
>DLCS01000261.1:0-805 GCA_002480735.1 Bacillaceae bacterium UBA7792
GGAAAGATTGGTCTTTCAATTAAGAAGGCTGTAGACAGACCAGAAAGAAGCACTCGACCAGAAAAAAGCTTTAGAGGTGGCGATTCGAGAGGACCAGGTCGTTCTCGTCAAGGAAAAACAAATGATAATCGTGCTACTAAAGAATCTTTTGAGTCAAAAATGGCTCGTTTTTTAAAGGATAGTGAAGACCGCTTATCTTCTCTAAAACGTAACACTGAATCAAAGCGTGGCGGAAGAGGCGCTAGAAGAGGCTAACTTGCTGCTGAATTAAATATAGAATATAGGTCGTAAATAAAAGCAGGTCATATATGACTTGCTTTTTTATTTGGCTCTTTTTATAATTGTGACTCTTTACACCAAATCACTGCTTTTCGGCTGTGTGAAGAAAAATATAAAAATCACAATCGGAAGGGCAATAAGGAAAATGGTTCCGCTCGAAGGTCTAACCGTAGGTATATCCGTTAAAGCCATGCTTGACCCTCCTTTCTTATTTTGGTTATGAACTCCGGCTCTATTTTATAATGGTTGGAGACAATTTCATGAAATTCATTAAAGATCTTCTTCGCTCCAGGTAAGGTACCCTCACTCTTTGGCACCCCAAATATAGGCCCGGAAACCGTTAAACTAAATCCACCATGAGAAATAAAGATGCCTAGGACATTAATTTTGTCAGTTAATAGCAAGATGACAAGAATGATATCCAACACATCGATAACAAAGCTAAGCGCTTTATTTCCATTTTTCCCCTCTGAACGCTCTCTCCCTGTTAAAGGACCTCCAATCGTTAAAGTGAAGCCACCTGGTT
>DLCS01000261.1:960-1619 GCA_002480735.1 Bacillaceae bacterium UBA7792
AATCAAAATTCGATTCATCGTCAATTGCCCCGTTAGAATCAACGCAGCCGTAATGATATCAAGTTCACGCTGCATTGATTTTACGATTAATAAGTCTCGTTCAGCTTGAATGTGGTTCATCATCCATGGGCGCCTCCTCGACATATCATATTCCGATCATAGGCGATTGTTGATGGCCAAGTGAAAATAGGTCAAGCAGCCAAACCGAGGGCAAATGTTTATTAATGTGTATGACGTTTCGGCGGCACTTAATCCTGATAACCTCTTAAATATCATCAAAATAGTTTAAAATATGGGCTCTTTTGATGGTAGGGCTAAGCACTTTGTTTACTTTTCGGACATTACACAGAAAATAGTCGAACAAAAAATAGATGCTTGTCCGCTATTTTGACAAACTTTTATGGGGTTCCTCCTTATAATTATCAGCAACGATAAAAAGTAAGGAGTGTAGTTTTATGGATAAGGCTGAAAGGACATTAATCGAACCAGTAGGCGGTTTGAACTTCAAAAGACCCAAACTAGATTTTTCTAGTAGAATAATCAATCTTCAATTAAAACTAGAAACCTTCTTTTTAAAGAAAGGCTATCTGCTGTTAGTGATGGGCTTTTTGCTTGGACGAGCCCTCATATTGTCAAAACTCACCCCATTTATTCTCCCT
>DLCS01000261.1:1774-3005 GCA_002480735.1 Bacillaceae bacterium UBA7792
TCTATTTATTAAGGAGGGAGCGATCTCCTCTTGCCTTGTTAGGACTCGTAGCAGGTGCAGCAACTCTTTCCGTAACGGATGCTGCCTATGCCTTTAGTGTCACCGTCTGTTTCTTAATTCTCTTTCGGATTTCGACAAAATGGCTAAGGAATGAAATGAAGGTCCTGCCATTCTATGTATTTGGGGTTGTAATAATAGGGAAGCTAGCAAAGGCCTATATTATCAGCAGTCATCTAACGCTCTATGATGGGATCATGGCCGGAGTCGAGGGGAGCTTAGGCTTTATCCTTACGTTAATCTTTTTGCAAAGTATTCCTTTGATCTTAGCTAACAAAAGAAGACAAACATTAAAGACGGAGGAAGTCGTTTGTCTTATTATTATGCTCGCTTCCATTATGACGGGAACGATCGGTTGGTCTGTCTATGATTTATCCTTGGAGAATATTACATCGCGCTATTTAGTGCTAATTTTTGCTTTTGTCGCGGGTGCTACGGTTGGATCCACCGTTGGGGTTGTGACCGGCTTAATTTTCAGCTTAGCTAATGTTTCAAGCTTTTATCAGATGAGTCTGTTAGCCTTTTCGGGTTTGCTTGGTGGCCTGTTGAAGGAAGGGAGGAAGGTTGGTGTTGCGATCGGTTTATTTATTTCAACCTTATTAATTGGCATGTATGGGGAAGGGAGCATGAATATTGATAAAACCCTTCTTGAGTCAGCGGCTGCCGTGTTGTTATTTTTCCTGACTCCCCAGGCGCTAACCTCTAAGCTAGCTAAATATATTCCTGGTACGCCAGAGTTTCAAGCTGAACAGCAGCAATATATGAGAAAAATGCGAGATGTAACGGCTGAACGAGTCGAGCAATTTTCCTCGGTTTTTCAAGCGCTCTCCAATAGCTTCTCCGCCTATGATGAAATGGCGGATTGGAAGGACGAGGAAAGTCGTGAGCTTGATTATTTCTTGAGTAATGTTACGGAGAGAACTTGTCAATTATGCTTTAAAAAAGAACATTGCTGGTCAAGGAACCTTAATACAACCTATGACTATATGAAGGATCTTATGCATGAAATGGATCAAAATGATGGTGTTATTTCTGGCAAGCTTTCTCGTGATTGGAAAAAGCATTGTGTCAATTCTCAAAAGGTCATTAACACCATTCAACAGGAGCTAACCTTTTACCAGGCCAATCAAAAGCTGAAAAAGCAGGTCCAGGAAAGTAGAAGATTAGTAGCTGA
>DLCS01000261.1:3356-3614 GCA_002480735.1 Bacillaceae bacterium UBA7792
CCTTACAAGGATTCGGGATTGAAATTGAAAACGTAGAAATCTACAGTCTTGAGCAAGGAAATGTGGATATCGATATGACCATTCCTTTTTGCAATGGACATGGGGAATGTGAGAAGCTCATTGCTCCGATGCTGTCAGATATATTAGGAGAGATGATTATTGTGACTTCTGAGGAGTGTGCGTCAGTACCGAATGGCTTCTGTCATGTAACCTTCCGTTCGGCCAAAGCCTATGTCGTGGAGACGGGAGTTGCCCATG
>DLCS01000210.1 GCA_002480735.1 Bacillaceae bacterium UBA7792
TAAAGAAAAGAAGGCGCTTGTAAAAAGCTTTATAAATCCAGAGCTTTGTGAAATCTCTGAGGATTTAGTATTTACTGAGCCATTCTATGACTGTCCACGCAATGATGTCACTCCTGGAACAAGAGATTTTGTGAAGGAAACCATCTGGGATGATGAGGCATTAAAGCTTGAAACAGCAAAAATTAAGTTTGAATTTATGACAAATGCCCAGTCACTTGTTCATGGGGATCTTCATACAGGCTCTGTATTTATTAAGGAAGACTCCACAAAGGTCTTTGACCCAGAGTTTGCTTTCTATGGACCAGCTGGCTATGATATCGGGAATGTGATAGCTAACTTAACCTTTGCCTATGCAAATGCGCTGTTCACGATTGAAAATGATGTAGAAAGACAAGATTATGTTGCCTACTTAACAAACACAATCAAAGATATCATCGATTTATTTAATGAGAAATTCTCTAAGGCATGGGATGAACATGCGACTGAGTTTGTTGCGAAGTACAAGGGCTTTAAAGAATACTATCTTGGTACAGTCTTAAGAGATACAGCTGCGATCGCAGGGCATGAGTTGATTAGAAGAATTATAGGCTTAGCCCATGTGAAGGATATTACAGTCATTTCAGACGAAAAGGCCCGCGTACTCGCTGAAAAAATCTGTTTAACAGTCGGTAAGACCTTCATTCTAAACCGTGAAAATATGAAGACAGGCGATAACTTTATCGATGTTCTGAAATCAGCTGAAGAACAGTTTTTAATGGAGGCGAAGTAAAATGGGAAATCCTGTTGAAGTCATTCAATCAGTTAAATTAGATGATGAAAATAGCACGTTAATTTTGCTAGACCAAACCGTTTTACCAAATGAAACCGTATTTCTTGAACTAAAGGAAATGGAAGATGTCTGGGATGCTATCTATCAATTGAAGGTTCGTGGAGCGCCGGCAATAGGGATTGCTGCTGGATATGGGGTTTATTTAGGAACAAAAAAATCAACTGCTGATACCTATGATGGTCTCTATGAAGACTTTAAAAAGGTAAAGGAATATCTAGCATCATCTAGACCAACTGCGGTTAATCTTTTCTGGGCGTTGAATCGAATGGAAGACCGTTTTAAAGCTGAAGAAGGCAAGACTCCTGCTGAGGTAAAGGCGGCCTTAAAAGAGGAAGCTGAACTTATTCGTGCTGAAGACGAGCAAATTTGCGAATCGATTGGAAAATATGCTTTATCAGTCCTTGAGCCAGGCTGGGGTATTTTAACTCATTGTAACGCTGGTACCATTGCAACCGCAAAATACGGAACCGCTCTAGCGCCCATTTACTTAGGTCAAGAAAAAGGGTATGATTTCAAGGTTTATGCTGATGAAACGAGACCGTTGCTTCAAGGGGCACGCTTAACAGCATGGGAGCTTGAAAAAGCTGGTGTTGATGTAACGTTGATTTGTGATAACATGGCCTCTATTGTCATGAAGGAGGGCAAAATCCAGGCTGTCTTAGTTGGTTGTGACAGGGTAGCTGAGAATGGGGATACAGCAAACAAAATCGGTACCTCCGGCGTCGCTATATTAGCTAAGCATTATAATATTCCATTCTATGTCTGTGCTCCGCTATCAACAATTGACTTAGAATGTAAGACAGGGGACGACATTCACATTGAGCTTAGACCATCTGAGGAAATTACAAGCAAATGGTATGAAAAGCCAATGGCACCGGAGAATGTGAAAACCTATAATCCTTGCTTTGATGTGACTGATCATTCCTTAATCACTGGAATTATTACTGAAAAAGGAATTGCCTATGCGCCTTTTACTGAATCATTGCCACAAATGTTTAAAAAATAGATAAGAAAAAGCTGAGTTGGAATCCTGCTCAGCTTTTCTATATCTAGAAAAAAGAAAACGCCCCTTGGGCGCTTTCTATTCACATTCGTATAATGTAATATTTTGTTCTCTAAGGAACTGCTTCCATTCCAGCGAAAGTTTGTTGTCCACTACTACATGGTTGATTTGATCAAAATCACATATTCTTGCAAAAGATGTCTTATCAAATTTGGTATAATCGGCAATCAGATAAACGTTATTGGCGTGCTCTGCAGCAAGCTTCCGAATCCCCGCCTGCTGCTCGTTGGAATCCGTAATTCCATGCTGCATACTGACGGAACGGCAGGAAATGAATGCGGTGTCAAAAAAATAGTGTTTCATTGTGTATTCTGAGCTTCTGCCGACATTTGATAAAGAACTAGGAGAGAGAGTACCTCCAATCACGACAATATTAATGTTTGGCTTCTCAATCAGACTGTTAATAACCTTTAAGGAATTCGTGACAACCGTTAACTTTTTATCCTCCAACATACTAGCAATCATAAGCGAAGTAGTGGAGGCATCAAGAAAGATAGAATCCCCATTTTTTATCATGGAAATGCATTTGGCAGCAATTTTCTTTTTACCTTCAACATGAATATGTTCACGTAAATTTACGTTTACATCATTCTGAACACCGTCAGATACATAAGCGCCACCATAGGTTCTAGTGAGGACTCCTTCCTCTTCAAGCTGTTTTAAATCTCTTCGAATTGTTTCTTCTGTGACACTGAATTGTTTCGTTAAATCTGCGACAGTTACACTCTTTTTTTCCAAAATAATTTCCTTGATCTTATTTTTCCGAGCGATAGGAAGCATGGTTTTCTCCTTAAGTTAATTTGTATTGTAGAAAAAATTATAGCATGTTTTGTGGGTTTAATAAATCCTTTACCAAAATATACAGGAAAATAAATGAGAATATACAATGGTATATTCAATTACAAAGACTGAAGGCTAGATAAGATAAAAGAAGAAACAACAAAAAATAACTATAAAACCAAAATATCATTTGACAAAACCACATAAAAATAGGAAAATTAAATAGAATTATAGATGCGAATTTATCATTCCTTTGGTTTAGGGATTCAAAGGAGAAATAGAAATAAGAGGTATTTGGGAAAGGAGATGTATTTTATGAAAGATAAGCCGAAGTATTACTCGGACTTTGAGGCAAAAAAGCTAATCTGTGAGATTGGAAGACGCATATATAACAAGAACTTTGTAGCTGCTAACGATGGAAATATCTCGGTAAAGGTTGGACCTAATACAATTTGGACCACGCCTACGGGGGTAAGCAAAGGGTTCATGACGCCGGATATGATGGTGAAGATGGATCTCTCAGGGAAGGTATTGTCAGGGAAAATGAAACCGTCATCAGAAGTAAAGATGCACCTTCGCGTTTATAATGAAAATCCTGAGGTAAATGCAGTTGTTCACGCACATCCCCCTGTTGCTACTTCATTTGCCATTGCAGGAATTGATTTAGATAAGCCTGTGTCACCAGAGGCTGTCGTTATTTTAGGTACGGTTCCTGTTGCTCCTTACGCAACCCCAGGAACACAGGAAGTCCCTGATTCGATCGCACCTTATTGCAAGGAAA
>DLCS01000108.1:0-542 GCA_002480735.1 Bacillaceae bacterium UBA7792
ACGGGCGGTACCAGGTACCTGCAGAGGTACCTGCAGGATTAGGAAAGGATGATGGATGATGGAAACAAATGAGCTGTCAATGCCGACGAAGTATGATCCGAATTCGATTGAGAAGGGTCGCTATGATTGGTGGGTGAAGGGAAAATTCTTCGAGGCGCAGAGTGATGATAAGAAAGAACCATATACAATTGTGATTCCGCCACCGAATGTAACAGGAAAACTGCATTTGGGACATGCTTGGGATACAACCCTGCAAGACATCCTAACGAGGATGAAAAGAATGCAGGGCTATGATGTGTTATGGCTGCCTGGTATGGACCATGCGGGCATCGCTACACAAGCAAAGGTAGAGGAAAAGCTTCGCAATGAAGGGAAATCCCGCTATGACCTAGGCCGCGAGAAATTTGTCGAGGAAACGTGGAAGTGGAAGGAAGAATACGCTGGCCATATTCGTGAGCAGTGGGCTAAGCTTGGCCTTGGACTTGATTACAGCCGTGAACGATTCACTCTTGATGAAGGACTATCAAAAGCGGTTCGCGAGG
>DLCS01000108.1:727-7811 GCA_002480735.1 Bacillaceae bacterium UBA7792
TATATCATCAACTGGGATCCTTCAACAAAGACGGCATTATCGGATATTGAGGTTATTTACAAGGATGTTCAAGGTGCCTTCTATCATATGCGATATCCTTTAGCAGATGGGTCTGGGCATATTGAAATTGCGACAACACGCCCGGAAACGATGCTTGGAGACACCGCAGTAGCCGTCCATCCTGAGGATGAACGCTATAAGCATCTGATTGGCAAAACAGTTATTCTCCCAATCGTTGGCCGTGAGATTCCGATTGTCGGGGATGATTATGTTGATATGGAATTTGGTTCAGGAGCAGTTAAGATTACACCAGCACATGACCCGAATGACTTCGAGGTAGGAAATCGTCACAATCTTGAACGCATCCTTGTGATGAATGAAGATGGCTCGATGAATGACCGTGCAGGAAAATACAAGGGAATGGACCGCTTCGAATGCCGCAAGCAAATCGTTAAGGATCTACAGGAACAAGGAGTTCTCTTCAAAATTGAAGATCATTTCCACTCCGTCGGTCACTCTGAACGAAGTGGTGCGGTCGTAGAACCATATCTTTCAACTCAATGGTTTGTAAAAATGCAGCCATTGGCTGATGCAGCGATTGCACTTCAGCACGAGGATGATAAGGTTCATTTCGTACCTGAACGCTTCGAGAAAACATATTTACACTGGATGGAGAATATTCGTGATTGGTGTATTTCCCGTCAGCTTTGGTGGGGACATCGAATTCCTGCTTGGTATCATAAGGAAACAGGTGAGGTACATGTGGACCATGAGCCGCCAGCGGATATCGAGAACTGGGAGCAGGATAAGGATGTATTAGACACCTGGTTTAGTTCAGCACTATGGCCGTTCTCGACAATGGGCTGGCCTGACACGGACTCTGAGGATTATAAGCGCTTCTATCCAACAGCAGCACTCGTAACAGGCTACGATATTATCTTCTTCTGGGTATCCCGAATGATTTTCCAAGGCCTAGAATTCACAGGAGAGAGACCGTTCAAGGATGTTCTTATTCATGGCTTAGTAAGGGATGCACAAGGACGTAAAATGAGTAAATCACTCGGTAATGGTGTCGATCCAATGGATGTCATCGATAAGTATGGGGCCGATTCCTTGCGTTATTTCTTATCCACTGGCAGCTCACCAGGACAGGATCTTCGCTTTAGTATCGAAAAGGTAGAAGCAACTTGGAACTTTGCCAACAAGATATGGAACGCTTCCCGCTTTGCCTTAATGAATATGAATGGCTTGACCTATGATGAAATTGATTTAACTGGTGAAAAATCAGTTGCTGATAAATGGATTCTGACTCGTCTTAATGAAACGATTGAAACGGTTACGAGACTTTCCGACCGCTACGAGTTCGGTGAGGTTGGTCGAGTGCTTTACAACTTCATTTGGGATGACTTCTGCGATTGGTACATTGAGATGGCAAAGCTGCCATTATATTCAGATGACGAAGCAGCGAAAAAGACAACGCGTTCGATTCTAGCCTATGTATTAGACAATACGATGCGTCTCTTACATCCTTTTATGCCATTTATTACGGAGGAAATTTGGCAGAACCTTCCTCATCAAGGGGAATCGATTACAGTAGCCAAGTGGCCTGAAGTAAGCCCAGAACTAACCGATCATGATGCAGCAGCAGAAATGAAGCTATTGGTTGAGATCATTCGTTCAGTTCGAAATATCCGAGCTGAAGTAAATACACCATTAAGCAAAAAAATCAAAATGATCGTAAAAGTAAAAGATGACCAAATTCTTCACACATTAGAGAAAAACCGCTCTTACATTGAACGTTTCTGTAATCCTGAAGAGCTCCAGGTCGGCAAGGATGTTCCAACTCCAGATAAAGCGATGACAGCTGTCGTAACTGGCGCCGAAATTATTCTGCCGCTTGAAGGACTGATCAATATTGAAGAAGAAATTGCCCGTCTTGAAAAAGAACTCGATAAATGGAGTAAAGAAGTTGAACGGGTACAAAAGAAATTAAGCAATGAGGGCTTCGTCAAAAAAGCACCTGAAAAAGTTATTGCAGAAGAACGTGCGAAGGAAAAGGATTACCTCGAAAAGAGGGCAACAGTTGAATCGCGTATAAAGGAATTAAAAGGGGAATAATCTGCTTCTCCATAACAAAGAAGACGAATCTAACTTATGGATTCGTCTTCCGTGTGTAAAAAATACTTTGATGGTATAATGAAATCCACAAAAATCCCATCAAAAAAGGTGGATACAAGATGTTTCAAGCGTATGACGAGGCATTACACTGGATTCATTCCCGCTTAAGACTCGGGATTAAGCCGGGGTTAAAAAGAATGGAATGGATGATGGAAAGACTAGAGCATCCAGAAAAAAAGATAAAAACGATCCACATTGGTGGTACGAATGGAAAAGGCTCCACGGTGACGTTCCTGCGTTCCATTTTACAGGAAGCAGGATTGAAGGTAGGAACCTTTACGTCCCCGTATTTCGAGCATTTTAATGAACGAATATCGATCAATGGCCATCCAATCAATGATCAAGATTTGATATTGCTAACCAATAAAATTAAGCCATTAGCCGACGAACTCGAGAAAACGGAGCTTGGAGGACCAACCGAATTTGAAGTGATCACAGCGATGTCCTTCTACTATTTTGCCTATATCCAACCTGTTGATATAGCTATCTATGAGGTCGGTCTTGGAGGGAGATTTGATTCTACCAACATTATTGAACCAATTATTTCGATTATCACAAGCATCGGGCTCGACCACACCAATATTCTTGGAGAAACCTATGAGGAAATTGCCTTTGAGAAGGCGGGGATCATAAAAAGAAATACTCCTATCCTGACGGGGGTGAAACAAGAAAATGCTTACGAGGTCATTAGGGAGAAGGCGCTGGCAAATGGTGCAGAGCTATATCGTTTAGGGGAGCAAATTCAAATTGAGAATCACCACTCCACTGAAAATGGTGAGAAATTCACGATTAAGACTCATCTTGGAACTGTTGAAGAGGTTGAAATTTCGATGTTCGGGAAGCACCAAACAGAAAATGCCTCGCTCGCAGTTATGGCTGCCCAGCTATTAAAGATAAGTGATGAATCTATTTTTCAAGGCTTACACAAGGCCTACTGGCCAGGTAGATTTGATCTAATTTCCATCAACCCCCTAATTATTATGGATGGTGCCCATAATGAGGAAGGGATGGAGACTCTCGTAGCAGAGCTGCGGAAGCGCTATAAGGAGCGGAAAATCAAGGTTATTTTTGCTGCCCTTGGAGATAAGAAATTAAATAATATGATACGAAAAATTGATTCGATTGCAGAGGAAATCACCTTTGTCGATTTTGACTACCCAAGAGCAGCTAGGGCAGAGGACCTCTATGCACTTAGTTCGATAACTCAAAAAAGAATAGCAAATGATTGGAAGCAAGCGGTTTTAGAAGAGCTTCGAGCGATAAAGTCCAATGAATTACTTGTTGTAACTGGCTCACTCTATTTCTTGTCTGATGCCAAACCTTTTATTCAACAACATATTTTCGATAAGAGGGATTCATAAGTAAAAATAAGTAAATATGTGTGACAGAAGTTTGAAAATTTGATAAACTAATAAATATTATCTAAGACTAAAAGACTAATAGAGTATAAGAAATATTAATAATGAGGGAGGGAAATGAAATGATAAATCCGCTTTATAAAAGGATTATTTGGCTTCTTTGGTTCTTTTTAATCTTACCAGGGATTTTTCTAGTATATTATTTCTTCCCTCCTTTAGCAGAGCCCTTTGACATTCATTTACTAGGGTTCCTGGTGCTAACCTGCTTTGTTGCTAGTACACCGATGATTATCAACAATTCACCGATTTTTTTTATTCAGTGGGTTTCTCTAGCAGTCTTTCTAACATACGGATTATTTGTAGAAGTGATTTTCATGCAAATCGCAGTTACAATATTGTTTATCCGGATAAAGCTGCCAAAAGAAAGCTGGTATCGGTTTCCTCTGAACTGGGCCATGTTTTTTCTCGTATCGGTATTGAGTGGGGTTGTCTACTATGCGCTTGGAGGAGCACATGGAATAGATATTGTCTCTAACCCGACAAACTTATTACTAGCGATTATATATGCGCTGACTTATTTTGTCCTAAATCATGTATTCATCACAGCTATTTCTTTTATTCTGCATGGAAATAGGGCAATTTTTGATCAGGCTTTCATTTGGGAAGCAGTAACAACCACATTAACGATACCAATTGGCTTAATCCTATATATTTTGTATCGGGAAGTCGGTTTGATTTCAATCATTTTTGTTGGAATTCCCTTTGCAAGCTTATCCGTCATTTTGAATCTTTATCATTCTAGCAATAAGGTGAATAAATACCTTCAACAGGCTGGAGAAATTGGTCATGAACTGGCGGAACGTCTACAGGTTGTGGAAGTATTGGATTTGTTTCTACAACGGCTCACAGAAATGTTCCCAGCTGATTTTGCTTACATACTGGATGTAGTCGAAGATAAAGAGCTGCATGTAATTAGAAGTGTCGAAGCGGAGTCTGAAGAACCCGTTGAAATTCGCCCGTTGAAGATGAATGAGGGCATAAGTGGAACAGTCTGGGCCACTAAGAAAGCGGTTCTCTACCATTCGAGAAAAGAGTGGGAGGACATTGTTCATGGGTATATGCCCGAATCTGTAGAAAGTATCATTTGTGTGCCAATTGTTCGCAATAATGAGGTCGTGGCGGTGCTTCTTCTAGCTTCTAAGCAGAAGAGAGCGTACGAGAAAGCCCAGCTGATGATAGTCGATTTGTTAAGCTCTTATTTTGCTGTGGCCGTTGAAAATGCTCGACATTATGAACAAACGAAAGAAGATAGTGAACGTTGTGCACTAACAAAGCTCTATAATTATCGTTTTATGGAAAAATTATTAGTGGAGGAATACAACCTTTTAGAAAGTGGAAATAGACAACAACTTTCAGTCATCCTCCTTGATATTGATCATTTTAAGTCCGTCAATGATGTTTATGGACATCAAAGCGGCAATGAAATCCTTTGCCAGCTAGCAGACCGTCTGGTTTCCTTGATTGACCAAACCGGTACGGTTGCGAGATTTGGTGGGGAGGAATTCGTCATCATCCTGCCAGACATCGAAAAGTCATCGGCTCTTAGCATCGCTGAATTTGTCAGGCAGACGATTGCCAATCGGCCCTTTTTACTTTCACAGCATATTGAAGATAACAATAAAGAAATTGCTGTGCAAATCACGGCCTCCATTGGGGTTGCTACTGCCCCTCAAGATGCCGATGATGCCATGTCACTGATTAGGCATGCGGATAGAGCTTTATATGTCGGAGCAAAACGGAATGGACGGAATAAGGTTGCGGAGTATGTGAAGTAGTTTCAACAAAGGCTGTTTTCCAAACATAGCATAATGTTTGAGGAAACAGCCTTTGATCATGACAGTATTTCTCAAATTGACTATAATGAATTCAGGAAGCTAAATTAAAGATGAGGTGAGGTAAATGGAACCAATAAAAATTGAACAGGAAGAGGTAATTAAGGCAATTCAATCTGGGAATCCCTACATTCAAGTCGGTAATAGAAAGTTTCTCTTATTCGAGATAGAGGAAGTCAACAATGCTCAATTCTATGAAGTGGTAGATTCAGAAGAAGAAGACTTATTAATTGCTGCTTTGAACGACCCAAATCCCATATTAACAGAAGAAGAAATTAGAAAGATGTTAGAGGATTAGGAATATGATGATCGTGTGGAGAAAATCTGCCATTGATTCCTTGTTAGAACTTGATAGATGGAGGGCATGTATTGAACTTCCTCCAATTGCAAAATATCTAAAAGAACAGATTCAGACTTATTTCTCTCAGCAGGATTTTTCAGTTTATATTCCAGGACGTCCCGTATTAATAAAACATTTGCCTGTCGATCTTAGAATGGTGTTAATTTCGGTAGGAAAAACAACCCCTTATAAAATTTTTTATAGAATTACTTCCTCACATGTTGAAATACTCTTAATTCGTCATCCTCGGCAAAAATCTCTTGAATAAGAATTTGGTATACCCCAAGGATATTTTTCTGCTAAACATTCTAACCATACCCTAAAATTTAAATTAGATATCAGAACATGCCTATCATGGAGGAGGTAACGAAAATGAATCATATCGAAACATTCAAAGCAGCCCCAACGATTGCTGGAATACTTGAAAATGTAAGGCAAGAAGGAAGACAAGAAGGTACTCTAGGCGAGCGCAGAAGGATTGCGATTGAGTTAATACAAAAAGGGATCGACATCCAAGTGGTCGCGGAAACAACGAAATTTAGCATTAAGGAAATCAATAAGTTGTTGAAGGAGAGCTAGTCATTATTCATGATTAAAAGGCGTCATATAATAAAAAGATGCAGAGGTTTTTAGCCTCTGCACTTTTAACGTAAGAAAATTATATTTTAAACACATAACCAGAGTGCTATTACATGAGCTGCATTGTTGTTATGCAGGTACCGTCCTTTTCAAAAGTAGAAATCTCTGATTCCACTGTTTTTCCACCGTTTTCAAGTTTGACTTTGTAAGTCTTATCGCGTGGCAGCCATAAATCAATGAATCCATTAGACCCAGTCTTCACTGTATCATCTAAAACGACATTTCCATCTGTATCCTCGATGTACACATCAAACTCTTCGTCAGCCATCTCTCCTTGACAACCTGTCAAGCTATGGTTTGTTCAAGGATGGGTCTCGTTGACATAAGGTGCGATTGAAACGAAGAACTCCTCACCAGTCAAATCATAGGCAGTCTCTTTTCCGTTTTCGTCCTTAATAATCAGTTCTTTAGATGTAATGGAGGCAGATTTGTCTTCCATTTTGACCCCGCTGTATTCTTGGACTAGGTCTTTTATATTTACATCTTGCTTTGGGGAAGCATCTTCGTTTGAATCTCCTGCACTGCAAGCTGTTAACAAAGTTGCAGACAGCAAAGCAGCAAGGATGAATTTATTCTTCATGCTGTTTTCTCTCCTTTGTTTATTACTCAACACTCAACATTATAACATCATAGATTTTAAAGTAAACGTGTTGGGGGACAGCTCTGAGGAGTAAATT
>DLCS01000052.1:0-7486 GCA_002480735.1 Bacillaceae bacterium UBA7792
ACCGTGGTAATTTAAGGCATTAGAAAGGAAGATCCATATGATCGTTACCTCCAAAAAAGGAGATTGGTTCGAATTAATCATTCCTTCCCAATGGGAAGGAATCACTTTAGAGCAATTATTTTGGGAGGTCTGGAAAGCCCCTAGGAAGCTTACCCATCAATTTAGAATGGAAAAAGAAGTCACCATCAATCATATGCAAGCGAAGTGGAATATCCCGTTGAATATCGGGGATCGTCTTAATATAAGACTCTTTCAGGAGCAAGATTTTGGAGTTCCCCCAACCTATATTGAAATGGATATTCTCTATGAGGATGAGCACTTACTTATTGCCAACAAACCACCAGGGCTCAAGACCCATCCAAACACACCTGATGAAACAGAAACATTGGCAAATGCCGTTGCCTTTCATTTGCAGGCTAAGGGAGAGTTTCGGCATATTAAGCATGTTCACCGATTGGATCAGGATACATCAGGGGTGATTCTTTTCTCAAAGAACAAATTAGCTGGTGCCATATTGGATAGGATGCTCGAAGAACGCCAAATAAAAAGAAACTATGAAGCGCTCGTTCAGGGTCGAATGAAAAGGAAAAAAGGAACGATCGATGCACCCATCGGTCGCGACCGGCATCATCCAACAAAAAGACGGGTCTCACCAAATGGTCAACCTGCTGTTACTCACTTTGAAGTACTGGAATTCAACAAAAATTCGACCAAGGTTAAATGTCAATTGGACACCGGCAGGACCCATCAAATTCGGGTACATCTTAGCTCGATTGGACATCCCATTATAGGTGATGCTTTATACGGGAATAGCCCTACTTCCAAACGACTCGCACTCCATGCAGCGAGACTTCAATTCATCCATCCTTTTACGTTGGAAAGCATTGACGTTTCATCTCCTTCAACATTTGAATAGCCCTTCGAAGTAAAAGAGCGCCCTCTATGGATATGGGGCGCTCCATTTATATAAAGTATTTCTTAAATGGAAGGAGGGACCTCGCCACTCTGCTAATTTAAGAAATACGGAATCGAATTAACAAGATGGCAGAGCAAGTATTTCTTATTCTTCTGTGTGGAGAAGTGATTAAATACCTTTTTCCCTTGATTATTTTGTCCAAAACAAAAAAACAACCTTGGAGAGAAATCTCCAAGGCCTAATTTGTTTATTGTGGTAGTTCAGGTTTTTCATACATTGGTGGTTCACCGCTCATGCTTTCTAAGAAAGCAACAAGATAGCCAACCTCTTCATCTGTTAATCCTAATGGCTTAATTAACGCACTCTTATTCGGATGTGCGCCTCCACCTGCATTGTAATAGTTCACAACATCTTCTAATGTTGCCAGGCTACCATCATGCATGTACGGTGCAGTATGAGCAATACCGCGAAGACCAGCTGTTCTAAATGCTCCTTTGTCAACCTCTTGGTTCGTAACAGCGAATCTTCCATCGTCGCCTTCCATACCTAAGTTATAGTAGTTATGGTCAGAAAGAAGTGGACCAGCATGACATGAGATACAGCTTGCCTTTCCAACGAAAAGCTTCATACCTTCTTTAGCATCAGCAGAAATCGCATCATCGTCTCCAGCAAGGTATTTATCGAAAGCAGTATCCTTTACGACAATCGTTCTTTCAAATGCAGCTATTGCTTTGGCAATATTATCTGCTGTAATTTTATCATTAAATACTTTGTTGAATTCATCGACATAGCCAGGTACTGCACTTAATTCCGTAACTAATTCATCTAAATCCTGATTCATTTCCCCTGCTGCTGTAATCGGTCCAACAGCTTGTTCTTCTAAGCTCCCAGCACGTCCATCCCAGAAATTCTCTTTGTAATATCCCGCATTAATAATAGTCGGGCTGTTTCTCGGACCATTAAAGCCTTGGAAACCGACAAACTTTGCTAAATTATCTCCATAGCCAGCTGCTGGAGCATGACAGGAAGCACAGCTTAATGTGTTATCTCCTGATAATCTTTCATCAAAATATAGCATTTGACCTAAAGCAAGTTTCTCATCTGTCATTTCATTGTCCTCTGGAATTGGAATATCACCAAGAGGCTCGAATTTTGCTTTAGCAGCTTCTAGTTCTTTATCTACTTCTGTCTCTGTTGTTGCTGGTTCTTTCTTCTGATCGTCTGCTGGTGCACTGGCATCGTCTTTGCTATTACATGCTGCCAACAGCGCAAGAGCGAAAAAAAGAGTGAATAGTAGCTTCAAACTTTTCATTGTTTAATCCCCCAAAAATTTTTATTGGCTGAAAATTTTTCGTCGCGACTTATCCAAATATTTCATCCAATTACAGATATTATATAATTAGATTAATTATTATTTTCGAGTCATTTTTGAAAATAATGTGAAATATGTCACAAAGATAGTTTGACACGTTTGTCATATTGGATAACATTTTTCGACAAATTCACTCCACGCAGACATGAATCTACATTTTTTTATAAAAATTTGAAGGAATTCGTTTATTTTTTACTTTTTTTAATATAAAATTAACTAGTTTGGAAATATAAAAACTAAGGTTCACTATTTATAGGGGGTAAACCAATGGCTTTTAAGAAGCAAGATAAGTTCTCAGTTTTGTTGAAAAACATGTCCACAAATTTAAGAGAAGGCGCGGACTTTTTTGCTGATTATAAGATTCGGAATGTGAATGACTTAAAAATATTTTTCGAAACAATGAAAGAATATGAAACAAAAGGCGATACATATGTTCATGAAACCATTCAAGAACTGAATAAAGTGTTTATCACACCTATTGAAAGAGAGGATATTCTGCAATTATCCATGAGTATGGACGATGTACTGGACGGGTTTGAAGCCTGTGCTGCATTATTTGAAATGTATTCCATGACAGAAGCAGATGAATACATGATTAAATTTGTTAAGGCCATTAGGGCCTGTACAGTGGAAATTGACACATCGATCGATCTGATGACTACAAAAAAGCTTCATCAAATTCGGGAGCACGCGATCAAAATTAAGGATTATGAATCCAAATGTGATGGAGTGTTACGTCAATCCATTAAGCATTTATTCTCGGTGGAGAAGGATCCCATTCGCATTATCCAATACAAAGAAATATATGAAACATTAGAGGAAATCGCTGATCACTGTCAGGGTGTAGCCAATACGCTTGAAACCATTGTTATGAAAAATGCCTAAGGAGACTTTAATATGGAGCCTATGTTAATTCTTACCGTCCTTATTGTCATCGGGGCATTGACATTTGATTTTATTAACGGATTTCACGACACAGCGAACGCCATTGCGACTGCCGTATCAACAAAGGCACTAAGGCCGCGTCAAGCAATTATTCTGGCAGCCCTCATGAATTTTCTAGGGGCGATTTCATTTACCGGAGTTGCAAAAACGATTACAAAGGATATCGTTAATCCGTTCAACCTCGAGAATGGTTCCGTGGTTATCCTGGCGGCACTTATCGCAGCCATCGCTTGGAACTTGATTACTTGGTACTTTGGAATTCCCTCCAGTTCATCCCATGCGATCATTGGGGCTATTGCTGGTGCCGCGATCGCCGCTGCTGGTTTTGACTCTTTAAATTACAATGGTTTTATTAAAATCGTGGAAGCCCTTATCCTGTCACCCATTTTGGCTTTCGGAGTGGGATATATTGTCTATAGCATTTTTAAGGTCATTTTCAAAAATAACAATCTTGCCAAGACCAATCGTAATTTTCGTTTATTCCAGATTGCTACAGCTGCCATTCAATCCTATACACACGGGACCAATGATGCTCAAAAGGCAATGGGGATCATTACGATGGCACTGATCGCGAACAACTATATCTCAACTAATGATGTTCCATTTTGGGTGCAATTATCCTGTGCAACAGCAATGGGACTAGGTACCTCTATCGGTGGATGGAAAATCATCAAGACCGTCGGTGGGAAAATTATGAAAATTCGTCCTGTTAATGGAGTTGCTGCTGATTTAACTGGAGCGATGATTATATTTGGAGCTACATTCATCCATTTGCCAGTAAGTACTACCCACGTTATTTCCTCTTCTATTCTCGGAGTTGGTTCAGCTCATCGAGTGAAGGGTGTAAAATGGGGAACAGCCCAAAGAATGCTTATTACTTGGGTAATAACTTTGCCTATTTCTGCGTTTTTGGCGGCAATTTGCTATTTTATCATAAATCTATTCTTTTAATTGACAAATCGGGTGCCCACACCCGATTTTTTTGTTGAGGGGCCATTCATAAAAATGAACCGAATATAGCAAAATAATAAAGAATACGCTCCCTTTAGTAGGTTAAGTAGAAAAAATAGAAGAAAATATTCGATTTAGACCTTGTATTCCCCATGTAAAACGAATATTATAGAGAATGTGTTTTAAAAACGTTCGTGTTTTTGGAGGTCAGTCATGTTTAAATTAAAAGAGCATCAAACGAATGTTAGGACTGAGGTTCTAGCCGGAATTACAACATTTTTTACGATGGTCTATGTCGTGGTCGTTAATCCGATTATTTTAGCTGATGCGGGTGTTCCCTTTGAACAGGTATTTTCCGCTACCATTATTGCTGCGATTGTCGGTACCTTATGGATGGGTTTATTCGCGAACTATCCGATTGCGATTGCACCTGGGATGGGCTTGAATGCCTATTTTGCGTATTCTGTTGTTGGAAGTCATGGAAATATTGACTATATGACTGCCTTTGCTGCAGTATTTGTTGCTGGTATCATTTTTGTTATTTTATCATTAACACCTTTAAGAAATATGCTAATTGAAGCTATTCCTGAAAATTTGAAGCACGGAATAAGCGCAGGTATTGGTCTCTTTATCGCATTTATTGGTCTACGTCAAACAGGGATTATTACCGATCATCCGACAAACCTTGTTGCCTTAGGAGATTTGCGTGATCCAGTGGCCTATTTAACCCTCATTGGCCTAGCCGTAACCTTAATACTCATGACATTGCGGGTACATGGGGCTTTATTCTTTGGCATGATTGTGACGGGAATCATCGCTTTATTCACAGGGCATCTATCCTTTGACGCTGGCTTTATCGAAAAGCCGAGCTTACCTGAAGGATTTATCGTTTCAAATCCTTTTGAAGCCGTCGGTCAGGTGGTTGAACACGGGCTCTATGCTGTTGTATTTTCCTTCTTGCTTGTGACCATTTTCGATACAACTGGAACCATGATCGGTGTGGCTCAGCAAGCGGGATTAATGAAGGGAAACTCTTTGCCAAATGCTCGTAAAGCATTGCTTTCCGATTCTGTTGCTACTACGGTTGGGGCAATGTTTGGAACGAGTCCAACAACAGCCTTCATTGAATCATCCTCTGGAGTTTCAGCTGGCGGTCGGACAGGTCTTACCTCTGTTACCGTGGCGGCACTATTTGGTGTAGCGGCCTTCTTTGGACCACTTGTGAGTGCTGTATCTGGACTGGCTTCGATCACAGCTCCAGCCTTAATTATTGTCGGAAGCCTGATGATGGGGTCCATCTCAAATATTAGATGGAACGAACTAGATGAAGCATTCCCTGCGTTTCTAATCATTTTGGCGATGCCTTTAACTTCAAGCATAGCAACAGGGATTGCCTTAGGATTCATCTCCTATCCTCTGCTCAAAATTTTCAAAGGACAATGGCGTCAGGTTCACCCATTAATTTATGTTTTTGCCGTACTTTTCTTTTATCAGCTTGTATTCCTTCCACACTAAAGTTTCTTCTGCTTTTACAGCTTTTAGAAATCATGAAGGAAGGAGAAAAGTCCATAATAATGATGTATGGCCACATGCCTACAAATTCTGAAGTTATGGGGGTACAAGAATTTGCAACAGTTTTACGGCAATGGACAACAACAGCAACCCGGTAATCAGATGATGCAGACAGGTTTTACGGGGCAAATGAATCACGGAGCACACGAGTTACTTGATACTCACCAAGTGCTGTCCGGTTTTACAGGAGCGTTCAATGAATATTTAATGTGTGAGCAGCATATTAAGGACCCAGAGCTAATGGATATTCTTCAGCGTCAAAGACAATTTATGACCAATGAATACAATATTCTAGTCGAGTCCTTTAGATCGGGGCAAGAGCCATCTCAGAAAACCTCTACGTACCTTATGGATCAATCGAACGAGGTGAAATATGGCTTATCCCCGTCACAGCCAACAAAACCAAATCAAGAGCTCTCTCAAATCGGTGACAAATGTACCTCTGGGATCATGATGTCCTGTATGAAATCATTAGCTAGCTGCATGACGATGGCAGCAGCTGAATGTACAAATCCTGTCGTTAGACGTGTTCTAGCCGACAGTATTCCGAATCATATCGAAATGGCTTATGAGCTATTCCTTTATCAAAACAAAAAGGGCTACTATCAGGTACCGCAATTTAGCCAACAGGATATGCAGCAGATGCTGAACTCCTTCGCACCTGCACCTGAAATGCCCAATCAAATGAAACCACCATTGCAATAAAAGAATGGGGACCCACTTTGGGTCCTCATTTTTTAATACTAGTATCGTCATTAATTTGCGGCAAAACTTAAGGCGTTGAAAAAGGGATGCCATCTTTTCATGGTGACATCCCCTTATATTAGGTTCCATATTCAACATTCGTTTCCTTTTCAACTGGTACACATAGTGTGTCACCAATGGTAAGCTGCTTCGGATCCATATGTTTATTGACCTTTAAAATGGAGATTATGGATATGTTGAATTCCCGAGCTATGGAGCAGACTGTGTCACCTCTTTTGATCTTATAGGATCTCAAGCTACCATGGACTACTGTACTCTTACCCATTTCCATCACCACCATGCTTTTTCTTCCTTCTACCCCGCTCAACTAGGCATTAAACCTATGACAATATCAAACGTTTAGACAAATTGGGGATCAAAAAAGCCCCCTCCTAAAAGGAAAGGGCCTTAATCAAACAATCAAGCTACTACATAGGTAATGACTACATTTTGCGGTAGATCTTCTTCATGCTCTGAATTCTTCAATCTTTCACAGGATGGCATTTCAAATGAGAAATCCTCTACACCACTTGGAATGATCCCCTTTTTCTTGAGGTGATCAAAAACCATTTGAATGCCCTCCTCAGAGGACATTTTCTCCCCTGTGTCTGACCTTTCAAATCCTTCTACACATGTTTCAATAATATGTTCGTTAACCTGCTCCGTAGCAAAAATCATTTTTGCTTCGGTAATTTCTTCAACCTCTTGATTTTCCAACTCAATATAAGTAGTTATATGCATAACAGGCACCTCCACCATCTTCACTCACATTATAGGAGATGAAGTTAACCGTTGGATAAAGATTGGATAAAGTTCATCTTTTATCCATATATTTTTGACAAAATTTAGTCTTTTTATGTCTGAGATCATTATTCGTATCTCAATGCTTCGATTGGATCAAGCTTTGATGCTTTGTTCGCTGGGAGCAATCCAAAAATAATGCCAATTGCCATGGAAAAAATAATTCCACCAACAACGACCTGCCA
>DLCS01000052.1:7636-25486 GCA_002480735.1 Bacillaceae bacterium UBA7792
ACGACCTGCCAGGAGATAAGCGACGGCCAACCAGCAAAGAATGCGACCACCGAGGATACTCCCCAACCTAATAGGATTCCAATTAGGCCCCCGATCAGCGTCAGGATAATGGATTCAATAAGAAACTGAGTGAGTACCTGATTTCTAGTGGCACCAAGCGCCATGCGAATGCCAATTTCACGGGTTCTCTCTGTCACTGAAACGAGCATAATATTCATCACGCCAATTCCGCCAACAAACAGGGAGATCCCCGCAATACTGCCGATGATAATCGTCATAATCCTTGTAATTTGCCCAATTCCCTCGGCCATTTCCTCCATATTAATCACCATATAAGAGTCTTCGGTCTTATGAAACTGATTCAGCTGAAAGGTAGCTTTTTCACCCAATGCTTGAATCTGATCTGCCGAAGCAGCCTGAAGGGTGACCTGAGTAATATCGTCCTTTCCAAAGACCATTTTCCACGTATTAAACGGAAGATAGATATCCATTGAACCAAAGGAAAATAAGCCCGTTGGTTTCTTAAGAACACCGATGATTTCAACAGGCTGGTTTCCAATGCGGATTACTTCCCCAATAGGATTCTTATTTTCAAATACCTTTTCCTGCAAGGAGTGACTGATTAAGGCAACCCTTCTTCCACCAAAAAAATCTGTGGCGGCAAAACCTTGCCCCTTCTCAATTTGCAGATCATTCAAATCCATATAGGCCTGATTAATGCCAAAAACAGAGCTATCGGCTGTTTTGTCGCGATATCGTATTGGTGAAAATTGAGAACTGGAGGCCACAACCTGCTTCACCTCTGGAATAGCCTCTAAAATTCTAATGTCCTCCGATGTAAAAGCTGCTTCATAAAGAACACTGGGATTCGCTTGTAGCTCCTCTTCACTCGGCTGGTAGAAAATTTCAATCGTATTTCCTGGTCCGGTAATTTGGGATTTCAGCATCGCCTCACCACCTTGTCCAATGGCTACAACGATAATCACGGCCCCAACGCCAATAATGATTCCTAGCATCGTCAAAATCGAGCGGAGCTTATGGGCCTTCAAGGAGCTAAAGGCCATTTTAATATTTTCCATCAAACTCATGGCTGTAGCCTCCCTGTCTCATCCGCAACAATTTCTCCATCCCGAACCATGATTTTTCGATTCGTATACTCAGCAATTTCTAATTCATGGGTGACAAGAACAACCGTGGTCCCTTCTTCATTGAGCTTTGAAAACTCCTCCATAATCGAAACGCTCGTTCTCGTATCAAGGGCACCTGTAGGCTCATCAGCCAAAATGAGCTTAGGGTTATTGACGATGGCTCTGGCAATTGCCACTCTCTGCTTCTGCCCTCCAGATAGGGCGTTTGGAAGATGCTCCATTCGATCCCCTAGCCCTACCTTGATCAGCGCTTGCTCAGCCCGCTCCAGCCTCTCTTTTTTTGAAAGCCCGCTATAGATCATCGGAAGCTCCACATTCCGAAGGGCATTTAACCGAGGCAATAGCTGAAATTGTTGAAAAACAAAGCCGATGGATTGATTTCGGATTCGGGCCAGATCCGTATCCTTGTAATCCGAAATATTTTCTCCGTTCAGAAAATACTCACCTGAGGTTTGCTTATCGAGGCAGCCAATAATATTCATCAAGGTAGATTTACCAGAACCGGAGGGTCCCATAATCGACGTGAATTCTCCATCCTCTATGACTAGATTAATAGACTTTAAGACATCAATTCTTTCCTTGCCAACGGAATACGACTTCGTAATATTCTTCAACTCAATCATTGAGTAGACACTTCCATTCCATCTGTTATTTTGCCAGATGGATTCTTGATCAATTTGTCTCCGGCTTTGAGCCCCTTCACGATCTCTATTTTTTCACCCGAGGATATCCCAATTGTTACCTCTTGTTTATGCGCTACGCCATCTTGAACGACAAACACATAGCTTTTTTCTTGTTCATATGTAATGGCATCGATGGGTACCGCTATTCCCTTTTTCTTTTCTGTTTCAATTTCCATGATTAATTGAAAGCCTGGTTTTAACGGGATATTCGTGCTCTGTAACTGCACGGAAATCGGGTACTGAACCGCTTGGTTCTCAAGAGTGTTAGATAGGGCACTGCTCGCTGGGATCGTTCCCACCTCAATAATTTCACCCTCCCATTTTTCATCAGGCAGGGCATCTGACTGCAGGATCACCCTTTGACCCTCTTTTACATTAAGAACGTCATACTCGGATAACAACCCTGTTGCGATCAAAGATTTAAGGCTCCCTACGATGACAATCGGCTGAGCAGTATCCGTCGGAGCTTGAGTTGGCTCATGAACGGATAGCACCATGCCATCTATCAAACTAACAACCTCAAGCTCCTTCACACGTTTTTCAAGAGCATCCTTTTGGAGAAGAGTTTGCTTTAATTCGATATTCGCAAGCTTCTTTTCCATGTCAAGCTGTTCAAATTCAGAAGCCATTTGTTTATCCGCTTCTTTTTTCCCGATCTGCTTTACTAATTCCTTCTTCCTATCATCTAAGGCTTTCTTCTGTTTATCAAGCTGATTGATGCGCAGATTCCCAGATTCAATCGAAAGCTTATTCTGCTCTAGTTCAAGCATGAGCTGGGGATTTTTGAATTTAACTAGGATATCTCCCTTCTTTACCTGCTGTCCTTTTTCAACAAGAATTTCTTCGACCTCTCCAATTTCTGGAGAGGCAAAGACCGATTGTTCGTCCGCTAATTCCAATGTTCCCGGAGTCATCAGCAAAGAAGAAACCTCTTCAAGCTTAGCCTCAATTATTTTTACTGTGGGGGGCTTACTGAAGGCTGTTCGATAGACACTTATACCGATCATGGTGAGAAGCAAGGCTGTCACACCGATCCCAATCCAAATTTTCTTCTTCATTATAGACCCGTAATCCCCTCAAAGGCTGTTCCAATCATGGCGAAGCCAAGCCCGATTAGGAAGAAGACAATGGCAATCGCCCATGAAGCACCTTTTGAAAGTTGACCAACCTTATGAAGACCTATAGCTGTTAAAATTAGGCCCCAGATGGAGAATACTTCAAACTGAGCGAGAACGAGCGAATCACTATTCATCACGCCCGCAAGACTAGTTATTTGAATTCCAGGCTTTCCATCAAGCATCGTTTGCAGGAGCGAATTTAATAACATCCCCGTGGCGCTAATCACCATAATATAAGTGGTCATGGAAAATAATTGCTTAAATGTCGTATCCTTTTTGGCAATTTTTACGATGATTAAATAAATGACTGAGGAAACCAAAATTCCAATGATCGTCCCAACTATACCAGATACCACCGTTGTAATTTTTGTGAATCCGAGGAACGCCTCTGCATCCTCAAGCGTGAGAGCTCCCGGTACAACTAAATCCTCAGCCTTCATCATGGTGGCCATTATAACGGAAGCAACCGTATAGATTAGGGTCACAATCGCTAATGGTAGCCATATCCGCGGCTGATGGCGTATTCTTTCAAACTGCTCGCTTGGACTCCAGAACATTCCCAGTAAGGACGGCTTTCCAGTACTTTTTTCCATTTCATAACACTCCAATCCAATAGGTATTCCTTTTCACTTACGATTGATACAAAAAAAAGTTTCACCCTTGTATTTCGTCACTTGGGTAGACAACTCCCATCTGTCTTCTTGCTTCATCAAGGATTTCCATCACCATCAAAGAATATTCAAGTGAATTAATACTGGATTCCCTCTTGCCTGTTTTAATCAGTTCGATAAATTCCTTTGTTTCATAGTACATCGGGGGTTCGGTTTGTGCGCGAGAAATATCCTCTATTTCTCCATTGCGATAGTGAATTTTTACATCCTCAGGGGGATTCAATTTATCAAAGACAATGCTTCCTTCTTCTCCCTGTACTTCAGAAGGAATAAAGGAGTTCGTAATTTTTGAAAAAATCATCACTGCCTCTTTGTCATCGTACTTTAGGATTAAGCTTCCCTCTGCATCTACGCCTGTTTCAAGCAACAGACCACTTGCCTTGATTTCATTTGGTTTGCCAAATAGGACGACTGCAGGATAGAGACAATACACCCCAATATCCATTAATGACCCATTGGAGAACTCTGGCTTGAAGGCGTTTAAGACGTTCCCTTCCTTATAAGCATCATACCTTGACGAATATTGACAGTAGCTTGAAAAATAGCGGCGCACAGGACCGATTTTCGACAAATTGTCCCTAATCGATTGAAAGTTAGGAAGAAAAGTGGTCTTAAGCGCCTCCATTAGAAGCACATTGTTCTCCTTTGCCGCTTGAATCATTTTTCTTAATTCTGATGCATTTGATGCAATAGGCTTCTCACATAATACATGCTTCTTATGATTCATAAAAAGAATCGCCTGCTCTGCATGATAAGAATTCGGGCTTGCGATGTAAACTGCATCAATGTCACTGCTCATTGCCATTTCCTCTAGGCTTGTGAAAGTGAGACTGACCCCATACTTCGCCGCAAAATCCATTGCTCTCTCCTTTGTTCGTGAATAAACTGCAGAGAGCTGAAAGTCTGGATGCCCACTTGCCGCTTGTAGAAACCGATCCGTAATCCAATTTGTTCCGATGATTCCAAAGCGAATCATGAAGATTCCTCCTTTTTATGTAGGTTATTCTTCTAGTGTACACCAAAACTTCCATGAAAATTGAGTTTCACAAAAATCCGTGGACTTTCGCAAAAATCTGCTATTTTTCGCAAATAAATCCCTAATTCCGCAAATATCATTCATTTTTCGCAAACATCCCCGAAAAAAATAAAAACTTGGCCATTTGACCAAGTTTGCATAATTATTATTTGACTTTTGTTAGTAATTTTCGTCCGCATGCACAAATACTGGAATGTTTAAGCTGAACCATTTCCTGTTGACAGATATTACAGATTTTCTTAACCAAATTCAATCCTCTCCTTCATGCAAACAAGTAATCTATCGTAAAACTAATTATTTACTGTGTCTTAATTAGAATTATACCAAATTAAAAATTAAAGTCAATATTTATTTAGAATAATTATAAATTATCTCATTTTGAAGGTGTTTCGATTAACTGTAAGAAATGAGTGAGGATCCTCGCTGTCAATCCCCATATTACCTTATCCTCGTAGTAATAGAAGTGCTCCTCCATACTTCTCGCCTGCCATTTATACTTTTCCCCTCCGATAATATGATGAAAAGGAAATTTGCCTTCCGGTTCTAATTTGTAATCGATTTGGTAAATATCCGGTCCTGTATTTTGCAGATAGGTTAAAGGAACAGTAAAAACTTCAGCCACTTCATCAGGATTCGGAATGATTTGTGAAGAATCGTGAAGAAAGCCAACAAATGGGTAGATGATCGTTCCAAAGGGATTGACCATATAATCGAGCGGGGTAACATCTGCAATATCTTTTTCAGAAATTCCTAATTCTTCACAGGTCTCTCTTATGGCGGTATGCCTTTCATCTATATCTTTAGGATCAACTTTTCCGCCTGGAAAGCAAATCTCCCCTGGCTGCCTGCGAAGTTCGAAGGAACGCACCTCAAACAAAATATGCAGTTCTTCATTTTTTTCAATGATCGGGAGTAGCACGGCATATCGAGTAAGCCGATCGCTTCCCATAATTCCCGGCTCACGACCGTGAATTCTATTTTTTATCTCCTCTATTTTCAAGTGATTCACCCTCTTAACCAATTCCATTTCCTTTATTATAGCTGTTATCCACCACTTTCTTAAGCCATTTGATTTTTTGATCCTAACGAACACATAAATCAGGCATCTCGTGTCTTTTCTGCTTTGTTAGAAGGAAATCCTTCTTTGAAAAGTGAATATATTAAATAATCAGAAATATACAACATGCATAACAAGGGGGAAAATAACATGAAGTATGATGTCATTGTTGTAGGAGCTGGACTTGCAGGCTTGGTCGCTACAGCTGAGCTCACTGATGCAGGAAAAAAGGTGCTCCTACTCGATCAAGAACCGGAAAGCTCATTGGGTGGACAAGCTTGGTGGTCCTTTGGTGGTCTTTTCCTAGTTGATTCACCAGAGCAACGACGAATGGGGATTAAGGATTCACGTGAATTAGCCTGGCAGGACTGGCTTGGTACAGCTGGCTTTGATCGAGAGGATGACGAGGACTATTGGGGGAAAAAGTGGGCAGAGGCATATGTCGATTTTGCCGCTGGCGAAAAACGGGAATGGCTATACAATATGGGGGTACGCTTCTTTCCAGTTGTTGGCTGGGCGGAACGTGGAGGATACTTAGCGGAAGGACACGGCAACTCAGTTCCCCGATTTCATATCGTTTGGGGGACTGGTCCAGGGCTGGTGAAACCATTTGAAGAGAGAGTTCGGCAGGCCATGGCAAAGGGGTTAGTCGATTATCGTCCCCGCCATCAAGTCAATGAGCTTATGACGGAAAATGGAGCAGTAGTCGGAGTAAATGGCTCCATTCTTGTTCCTAGCACGGCTGCTAGAGGAGAAGCGAGCTCTCGTGAAGTAGTTGATACATTCGAGTTCTATTCACAGGCCGTGCTCGTATCAAGTGGGGGGATTGGAGCAAATTTTGATCTCATCCGTCAAAATTGGCCTTCTCGCTTAGGAGAACCGCCACAAAGAATGATTTCTGGTGTCCCTGAGCATGTGGATGGTCGAATGCTAGCCATTACCGAGAGAGCTGGCGGAAGAATCGTCAATCGTGACCGGATGTGGCATTACACAGAAGGAATCAAGAACTGGAACCCGATCTGGCCCAAGCATGGCATTCGCATTCTTCCAGGCCCATCCTCCATTTGGCTAGATGCCAAAGGAAATCGCTTCCCTGCACCAAACTTTCCGGGATTTGATACACTTGGGACGCTCGAGGCGATTCAAAAAACAGGCTTTGACTATTCATGGTTCATCCTTACACAAAAGATCATCGAAAAAGAATTTGCCCTCTCCGGCTCTGAGCAAAACCCTGATCTTACCGGCAAAAGTATTAAAAAGGTGCTATCACGAGTATTGCCTGGGCCAACCGCTCCCGTTAAGGCATTCATGGATAAAGGAGAGGATTTCATCGTTGCAGGCACGCTTTCAGAGCTTGTTGATGGGATGAATAAACTGACAGGAGAACATCTACTCGATCTTTCACACATCCAAAGACAAATAGAAGCTCGGGATCGAGAAATCGATAACAAATTTACAAAGGATTTGCAAATCACAGCGATGCGTGGGGCACGGAATTATCTTGGTGACAAGCTGATTCGAGTGGCCTCCCCACACAAGCTCCTTGATCCGAAAAACGCTCCTTTAATTGCCGTTCGTCTTAATATCTTAAGCAGAAAAACATTAGGTGGGCTGCAAACGGATTTGTCTGGACGTGTCCTTAGTTCTTCTGGTGACCCTGTTCCTGGTCTATATGCCGCAGGAGAGGTTTCAGGCTTTGGTGGGGGTGGCATTCACGGCTACCGTTCCTTAGAAGGGACCTTTGTAGGCGGATGTTTGTTTACGGGCAGACAAGCTGGAAGGGCGATGGCGAAGGATCTTGGATAATCAAAATTCATCAAAACAAAAAATACTCCCACTTCGACATCATAGGTGGGAGTAACTAGTCATATACATTTAAGAAATGCTAATCCATCAATTGTGCGAATTCCTTTCTTGGTTCCACGCCAAGCTCTTGTTTTAGGGATGTTTTATAGCCATTAAAAGAATCCTTTGCTTCTTTATATTTCCCCTTCGAAATATAATATTTCACCAGCTCCATTGCATACCGTTCTTCCCAAGGCTCCAGCTCACATAGCTTTTCGATTACTCTTCTGTAAATATCTTGTTTTCTAGTATCAATATTAGCTGAGAAGACAAAGCTATCTAGGTAATGTAAAAATTCCTTATGTAGATTTTCTCTTTTATGCATAGACCATGGATAGCTATCCTCTGATAAATAGTCGTCTTTATAAAAATCTATAAGCCTTTCAATGTTTCCGGAAGCTTGAAGGTTTTGTAGTTCATCGACATCTGTAAAAATATCTACCGTCAATCGGTATCTTTCATCCAAGAAACGGATTGGATTTTCTATTCCTATATCCTTGAATTTTTTTCGAAGTTGATAGATGGTCGTATGAAGCAGAGCCGAGGCTTTGTCGCTTGAGTACTGTGGCCATAAATCTTCCATAATCGCATCACGATGAACAGGTTCATTGTGATGGATCAAATACGCACATAGCTCCTTAACTTTTTTTGTTCTCCATTTTATTGGCTTATTATATATATCTCTTAATTGAAAATCACCAAGCAAACGCGCATATAGTACTTCTATTTCCGTCCCTAACGCGCTTTGGACATTCCTTCGTTGGAGAATTCTTTCTATCGTCTTCTTTAATCTTGCCTTCTCGATCGGCTTGAGAACATAATCAACCGCCTGAACATTAAATGCCTCAAGGGCATAGTGGTCATATGCCGTAACAAAGACAATATCAGTGTCAGAGGAATTAATTTTTTCCGCTACTCCCATCCCCGTCATTTCAGGCATCTCAATATCTAGAAAGACAAGGTCCGGCTTAAGTTTTTGAATCTGTTCAAGCCCCTCAATTGGATTCAAGAATTTTCCTACAATCTCAATATCCCCTATCTCAATCAAAATGGCCTCCAATAAATTTAATGCCAATATCTCATCATCGACCAATACCACTTTGAGCATCATGGTCACCCCGTCTTTTTGCTAAATCTATGTTATAGTTTAAATTTTGATACGATTGATTGAAGTCCTTCAGCCATTTGAGCTAATACATCAGCCGATGCAGAGATTTCCTCCATTGATGCATTTTGCTCCTCCGCTGCCGAGGCTACATTCTGAATGAAGCTGCTTGATTCAGTTGCGATTTCCTGTGCATCCTCCGCCGATTTAACAACCTTATCAGTACTTACCGTCATTTCGTTTACTATGGTTGCCATCTCATCTATTTGAGAAGTCACTGTTTTTACTCCCTGTTGTATTTCTTGGAAGGATTGTCCTGCACTACCTGCTAAGTTAATCCCAGCCTCAATGACGGAGCTATTTGTTATAGACGCTTTAATGGTTTCATCCATTTCCTGTTGAATGCCGTAGATCAGCTGATTCACCTGTTCCCCCGCCTCAGCTGATTGCTCAGCTAGCTTCCGAACTTCATCGGCAACCACGGCAAATCCTTTTCCGTATTCCCCTGCCCGTGCCGCTTCAATTGCAGCATTTAAGGCCAATAAATTAGTCTGTTCTGCAATGGAAGTAATGATCGAAATGACGGCACCAATTTGCTCTGACTTCTGTCCTAGAGAAAGAATGATTTTTTTCATTTCATGACTAGATTGTTTAATCTGATCCATCTGCTTTATGGATTCTTGGATCACTTCGTTTCCTCTAGTTGCTTGTCTAGTCGCTTCATTCGAAGAGGTGGCTACTTCTTGAAATTTTGCCGAAATCTGTTGAATGGTGTCAGAAATATTCTCCATTTCTTGTGCGGCATGGTATGCCTTTGACATCTGCTCTTCCGACCCTGTGGAAATTTTGTGAATCGATAAGGTAATTTCCTCTGTCGCCTTACTCGTTTGCTCACTGCTTGCAGACAGTTCTTCTGAAGTCGCTGCAACCTGTTCGGTTGTTCTTGCCACTTCTCCGATCATTTCTTGCAGATTTATGGTCATTTGGTTGATATCATGAACAAGCTGACCAATTTCATCCTTTTGTTTGACCTGCAGGGGTTCTGCCGTTAAATCACCTGTGGCAAGTCTATTTACCTGCTTCATCATTTAACACATCAATCATTTGGATTACTTGTTTCGCACTATTTTTCAGCATTTGTCTCCCAAGTTCATCCATATTAGATTTGGAAGTTTCATAGCCTACGAAACCAATAACGAGACATGGCACTGATAGGATGAGCATGGCCACTGTAATTAATTTCAGTTGAATATTATACTTCATCATAACCCTCCACCACTCAAAATTCATGGTATAAGTCTATCAACCTCTACTGAACATATTCTGAACAAATATCCTACGAAATAGATTGAGGTTCTCTCAAAAACGGAAAATGTATTTCTGCTATCGTTCCGATATCATTGCTATCAATTGTAATCGAGGAGGATTCATAATGGGTGAGCCGTTTGGCAATATTTAGAAGACCCACTCCCTGCTTAATTTGTTTATCCTTATCCCATATTTTCCTGAGAACTTCCTTTGGAATCCCCTTTCCATTGTCAATAATTCGAAAAATGACCTGTCCGTTCTCTTTCTTAATGATTACTGTTACCTTTCCACCTTCAGACTTATTCTTGAGGCCATGAATAATTGCGTTTTCAACAAGCGGCTGCAGCAATAATGGAGGTATCAAGCAATGAAAATCCCCATCCATCTCAATTTCTAATTCCAGTTGGTCCGGAAATCTCGTTCGGTGAATATTCACGTAGGATTGAATCAATGAGAGCTCCTTCTCTAGTGGCACCAATCGACTTGTATTTTCGAAAGCAAAGCTTCCCCTCAAGAATGTTGCAAAATCTGTGATCATCGTTCGTGATTTTTCCAAATCAATATAGCTTAGAGATAATATCGTATTTAGCACATTATAGATAAAATGAGGCTTGATCTGCGCCTGCAAAAAGGCAATCTCCATTTTCGTAACCGTTTCTGATGATTCCTTCATTAATAATAGATTCCTTATCCTTGTCTTCAGTTCGGAAGCGACGAATGGCTTATGCAAGAAATCATTTGCTCCAGACTGAAACGCAGCAATCATATCCTCTGGAGTGATGGCAGCAGTCAGCATGAGTATAGGTAATTCCGAGAGATTAAAAGATTTTCTAATTTGTTGGCTAACCTCATATCCTGATAATCCTGGCATCATGATGTCAAGGACAACGAGAGCGATTTCAGGATTATTTTTTAACTCTTCAAGTACGGCCGCCCCATTATCGACTGCAATGATCGAATAGGCTTCTGACTCAAGTGTATCGATCAGAACTCTTAAGTTGACATGATCATCATCGGCAATCAGAATCTTTTTCGGACCATTTTCATATCGATATGGCAATGATAACGCTACCGGACTTTGGATCGAAAAATATTGCCTTGGGACCTTCTTTTTTCTCATTTCATTTGGGAAAGCAGCAGGTAAAGAAACTAAAAAAGTGGTGCCTTCTCCAACCTTCGAATGTACAGAGATTTCTCCTCCCTGTACTTCAACAAGCTGCTTTACGACACTAAGACCCAAACCAGCTCCCTTTACCGAATTATCGAATTGCGTGAAGGGCTCAAATAATCGTTCCATATGTTCTGGTGGTATCCCCACTCCCGTATCACGAACCTCCAACACCACCTTATCCATTTGCTTATAGCATGAAATGTCCACACTTCCAGCTTCCGTGTACTTCACTGCATTATCGATTAAATTATAGAGAATTTGCCGCAGCCTATCTTCATCTGCAAAAACAAATGTCCCTCGGGGGATATGGCTTGTCAATCGCAAATCCTTTTTAATCATATACTGAAAGATTTCAACAGTGACATGGATGAGCGCATACAAATCAACTGGGGTTTTCCAAAGCTTTAATTCACCTTGCTGAAGCTTCGAATAATCCAATATATCTTTCACAAGATGAGACAGGCGTTCCGCAATACTTAAGATAAGAGATACTTTTTCTTTTTCAGCTTCATTCATCCCCGAATCCTTTCTGTCTATGATGGATTGGGAAATCGCAGTAATTCCATGGAGTGGCGTTCGGAATTCATGGGAGGTCTTTGCCAAAAATTCGTCTTTTAATTTGTCAATACGCATGAGTGCATTGGAAAGCTCTTCTTTTTTCAGAAATGAATCGGTAAAACGGTAGGAAATGAACAGGGAAAGCATTGTCAAAATAATAAATGGCAAAAAAGGGGGTAAAATGGTCAATTGAAAATTACTAATCACATTCAACGTACCGACGATAAAATACCCAAGTATGGCAACCGAGCTGACAGTTAAATAGACGGCTCCGGTTTCTTTATGCTTAATAGCTCTAATTTGGATAAAAATTACATACAAAATGATGATAAGCAGGTAAGTTGAATATGCCATCTGCAATTCCGAGTGAAGACGAATGGGCAATACACAAGTAGCATTTAGAAAGATTCCAGTTGCTACCAACAACCGTAAAATCCTTCTATTCCCATATTTTCGTAAGGCATAATAAAAATAAAGAAGTAGAAAAATTCCAAAACAAATACTCGTAACCATTTGGATTCTCTCAAATACTTCATACGTCATATTCGGAATAATTGACAGCAGCACCTTCTCTCCATGTGAGGCGGAGTAGCCAATGACTGCCAAGCATAATTGAGAAAAATAGAACAGCTCAATATCTTTTTTAAAATGAAGATAACTTCCAAAGAAATAAATAAACATCATGATGAAAGCTGAAATGGTCACCCAATCATATAGAAGGGAGCTCTCATGAAGTTTTGAAATACTTTGCTGATCGCCAAAATAAATCGAACCGACGATTCCGCCGCCAGAAGCATAATCAAAATTAGCTACTTGGACGATTAATTCTATTTCTGTTTGATCTGGAGAAAAATAAATTGAATAAGGAATATTGTGCTGCACATATGTATCCTCATCCCCAGGCTGTCCGCTCTGTCCCTTCAGCTTCCCATCGATGAAAATAGCATTGGACATGCGTATATTCGTTGTCTTTATTCCAAAGACATCATCATTTTCATCGATTAAAATTTTGAGGCGGTACGTACCATTCGTATATTTCGGCACATTCGCTCCGTCAATTTCGTATTTTGTCCATAACGAGGGAACTTTGACGGAATGAGAAAGAGCTGAATCATATTGTTTTGGTTCCACTAATTGACCTGGAACAAACTCCCATTCCCCTTTGAGCTCAATTGCTCCCTTTTGAAAATCATAGTCACGGGCATCAAGTACCCCATTCTTCGCTATGGGTGCACGAGGACTATGAATCTGCTTAAATATTTGATTGGTAATGACACCTAACATCAATGTAATTACAATTAATAATACGATCACTGGTACTTTCTTCATTCGACCAATTCCTCACGCTCAATTTAAAATGTTCCTAGTAAGTTGATTGTAGTGTGGTTTTGGTATCCATTCAATACCGAAATTTTAAAAAATTATGGAAAAGTATAGAGAAAGGGGATGCTTCATTGATTGAAACATCCCCTACTTTTCATTTTTAATCAATTTCATATGGCTCTCCAATATTTGTCTTAAAAAAATGCCTTAGGTTAATATATAGTCCCAAAACATTTTTGAAATAAGTCGAGATACCATCAAAAGAATTTTAAAAATTATTCAATTTTTCCTTTAGCCCTCTAACCTTCTCAATATCCATTTTAGCAATTTCTGCAATCAATTCTTCAGACAATCCTTTTTTGATCATTTCTAAAACTAGTTGTTCTTTTCCCTTTTCCATTCCCTTCTCATAGTAGGAGTTTGGCAGTTTTAGGACTTGTGTTACTTCTTGATCTGGCAGTTTTGTGATTTCTTCCCTCATCTTTCTTTCCTCCTCTTCATTTAATCGTAAATACGTTTCAAAAAAACCGTAAAGAAGCTCCATCTTTGCTGGGTTTAATTTCATTCTACTGAGCATCCGTAAGAATTCAAGCTTCACATGAATTCGTTCATGTTTGGTATATCCCATTTTACTGAGGAGTGCTGCGGCAGCTGGATTATTGCTTCGAATATAAGAGCGCCAATCACTATTTATAAGATGAAGCTGTAAGTAATGGAATGATAAGACGTTAAAGGTTGGAAATGTTATGGTAAATTGATTAGGCACTTCTCTTGGATCATTATAACTGAAAACAGCAATAGGAAGTACAGGTTTACGGTGTTTTTCATAGAGGCGGCTTGCGTAAATAAACATCCGTTCGTGGAATTCTTTCTGGAAGTAGGATTGTGGCTCTATGTGGACAAGGAGCACGGTCTCTTCACCTTGTAGCTTTGTCTCAACAAGGATATCAACTTCTCTTTTTTCTCCTTTTACAATATCTGTAAAAATCTCTTGTTCAAGAAAAATTGTGTGGGAAAAATCAATGTA
This sequence comes from Bacillaceae bacterium UBA7792, assembly GCA_002480735.1. Taxonomy (GTDB): domain Bacteria; phylum Bacillota; class Bacilli; order Bacillales; family Cytobacillaceae; genus Robertmurraya; species Robertmurraya andreesenii. The sequence goes on from DLCS01000052.1 coordinate 21,687, forward strand.
TTCGTATTCCCGAGGAAAAAAAGCTTCGACAAACTCTTGGAAAAATGTTCTAATCAACTCTTTGAACAGCCTGTCATGGTTTGTATAAATTGAGCTTTTTTCATGCAATAAAGTAGTTATTGACAAAAGGGCACTCCCTTTCATTAGAGTCTAGTTTCTTATACAGTTCCATTGTACCAGTCAAATAAAGACCTACACAATATTCTTTATATGAAAAAAGAGGACTGCTTAATGATTCAAGACAATCCTCTGCTTCAAAACAGTTTATTTTAAGACTTCTTTTCTATCACTATTAATTGAGAATTGATGCTCTCTTCCCGCTTCTTCAATCTCTTCATATGCCCAGTGAGTAGTTGGTACGTCCTTGAAGGTTGGAGTGGTTACTCCAGTTAATGGACCACGCTTGAAGAGGCGGTTAAGCACCTTCACGGCTTGAGCTCTTGTTAGCTTTTCTTCTGGGTGGAAGTTGCCATCCTCATAACCAACCATAATTTCGGTAGCTTTCAAGAAATTAATGGCGTCAGCTGCCCAATGCTTTGCTGGAACATCCTTGTAACTAGCCTTGCTATACTTGAGAGTTTTCCGCAGCTATCAAGGTTTTTTGCATGTCTTTTTCTGTTTAGCTGTTAAAGTCAGGAGTCATTGATGACTACCGATTTTAGGACCTTCGGGTCCCTTTCTTTTTATGAGAATAATATAAATTTCATTTGAATTCAATGGAACTTATATCCACTTAATGCCAATATAATTGACGAAAATAAAAAGAAAACGAAAGTGACGGTGGCGAACTTAATTCATCACCGCCACTTTCGTTTCCGAATAGAACGCCATTGAATATGACTCTTAATAGCTTAGTTTGCTGCTTTATCAACGAGACAACTACTAATCCATTTCCTTCTTTATATCTTCTATCATTTCTTTTGGGAGTCCTGTGAACTCTCTAATGCTATTAACGTCAATCCCTTTTCCTAACATTTTTTTTGCTATGTCTATCCCTTGTATCAATTTTCCTTGTTCGATTCCTTCTTTAATACCCTGTTTAATTCCCTTTTCAAAATAGGAATTTGGTAGCTTGAGCACCTGGTTCATCTCATGTTCTGGAAGCTTTGTTATTTCCTCTCTCATTCGTTCTTCCTCCTTTTCATTGAGTCGTAAATACGTTTCAAAAAAACCATAAAGGAGTTCCATCTTCGCTGGATTTAATTCCACTTTACTTAGCATTCGCAGAAATTCAAGTTTTACTTGAATACGTTCTTCTTCAGCGTATCCCATTTTACTTAACAAGGCTGCAGCAGCAGGATTATTATTGTGAATAAATGCTCGCCAATTTTTCTTAATGAGATGAAGCTGTAAATATTGAAACTCATGAATTTTCAATGTTGGAAATGAGATTGTAAATTGAGTAGGAATGTCACGCTTATTAGGATAGCTGAAGACGGCAATTGGAAGTATAGGCTTTCGATGGTATTCGTAGAGGCGGCTGTTATAAATAAACATTCGTTCGTGGAATTCTTTCTGGAAGTAGGATTGTGGTTCAATGTGGACAACAATGATGGTATCTTCGCCCTTCAGCTTCGTTTCAACCAAAATATCAACCTCTCGTTTTTCACCTTTGACAATGTCAGTAAATACCTCCTTATCAAGAAAAGTGATTTGGGAAAAATCGATATATGCATACTCTTCGGGGAAGAAGGCTACTCTTTAATTCAATAGAGAGCTTTAAGTTCTCTTAATATATTCTTAATATTCTCTTACTCATTCCCCATGAAAAAGCAGTATAGTTAGGATATAGAAGATTAAGAGTGGGGCGAAAGGCATATGAAAAAAAGGATTCTTGTGATTGAAGATGAAGTGCGTATCTCGAGGGTCATTTCACTGGAATTGATGCATGAGGGTTATGAAGTGGAAACGATTGAAAATGGAAAAGACGGTCTGTCTCGAGCGAAGGAAGAAAAATGGGATCTAATCCTTCTTGATGTGATGTTACCAGGGATGAGTGGATTTGAGGTGTTAAGACGACTTCGGATGGAAGATGAGAACACACCGGTGATACTTCTTACTGCACGCGATTCCGTATTTGATAAGGTAAATGGCCTCGATCATGGGGCAAATGATTATATTACGAAGCCATTTGAGATGGAGGAACTGCTTGCAAGAATGCGTTCTGCGATAAGAGTGTCGACTACACGTAACAGTCAATCTTCTGCCACTGCACTTAAAAGTATCGATGATCTAGAGATTGATGAGGGAGCTCGAACGGTTAAAAGGGCAGGCACTCCAATTGAATTGACACGAAGAGAGTTTGATTTGCTTGTATTCCTACTAGACAATCGGAATCAGGTGCTTTCAAGAGACCAGCTTTTAAACAAGGTCTGGGGCTTTGATTATGTTGGAGAAACCAATGTTGTCGATGTTTATATTGGCTATTTACGAAAAAAAATCGACCATGACTATGATTATCCCCTCATCCATACAATTCGGGGCGTAGGATTCATGCTAAAGGGGCAAAACACATGAGTATCAAGACGAAGCTAAGCTGGCTCTTAATCGGCTGGTCTCTTCTTATCCTGGTCGTCGCAAGTTCCATTATCTATTTCTCCTTTCTCAAGGTGACAGAAAATCGCGAAATGGATAATCTAGCCGATATAGGTGAAAGGCTCCTCGAAACAAGTGAGATAAATGATCTTTTCTCAGAAAAGATGCATCCCTTCTATCAATCATTTATCCCTGATGATGGAATGATACGAATTCTCGATCGCAATGGAGCCATAGTGTTTCGTGCTGCAGATGATGATGAACTGTACGAGCTCCCGGTACGGGCGTCTCAGGTGTCAAGATCAGAAATGGTTACCCTTGATGGAGAGATGGTTGCACTATTTTCGTCACCTATCTATAAAAATAATGAAATGATTGGTTCGATTGAACTCTCAAGAAGCATGGATGATCGGATTGAGGACCTTGATGTTCTACTCACCATACTCATCGGTGTTTCTCTCCTATTAATTGTGCTTGCTATTTTTTTTGGAAAATGGGTATCAAGGGTATTCTTAAGGCCAATCTCTGTAATCGGAATGACGATGAACAATATTCAGAAGGACGGAAGATTTAAGAAAATTCAGCTGCGTCAGTCTAGACGGGATGAAATTTATCAATTAGCGAACCATTTTAACCAGATGATTGATACTTTAGAGATTATGTTTCAGAAGCAGGAGCAATTTATTTCGGATGCCTCTCATGAATTGAAGACCCCGCTGACAGTAATTGAGAGCTACGCCTCTATGCTCAAGAGATGGGGCAAGTCTGACCCCGAGCTTTTAGATGAGGCCATTGAAGTCATTCAGGATGAATCGAAGAGACTGCATCATATGGTCGAGCAGTTCCTTGATCTAGCTACGATGAATCAGAAGCCTTTCGAGGTTGAAAACATAAATATTACTGAAATTTGTGAAAGCACAGCCAAACGGCTGCATATGGCAACCAATCGCAAAATTGTCATTGAACATGATGATGAGCCTTTGTTTGCCCTGTTTAATCGTGAAAAGCTGATTCAGGTTTTGATCATTTTACTAGATAATGCCTTGAAATATAGTGAAAAAGATATTGTTCTCCGTACATCCCAAAGCATCAATGGACCAGCCATCCAAATTATCGACCAGGGAGCCGGAATTCCCAAGGAGGAAATTAAGCGTTTGTTTGAGCGCTTTTATCGAGTTGATAAAGCGAGATCACGATCTACAGGCGGAACTGGTTTATGACTATCTATCGTAAAAGAAATTGTAGAACTACACGGCGGAAATATT
>DLCS01000178.1 GCA_002480735.1 Bacillaceae bacterium UBA7792
CAGAATGAAACTGAATACCCTGTTCGCCCTGGATATGCTCCATAGCCTGTGGCTGCCAATACAATGAAGCATTATTTATATTCCCTTCAAAAAAATAATAATCGATTAAATCAAGTTTTTTATGGCCTTTTAAAGGCAGTCCTGCCACCCACGTTCCCTCTCTTCTCGAGGAATCTACCACTTCAATCGATGTTTTCTTCATTTCTACATCTGGAAGAATGCCATTCCAGTTATTTAATAGAAAAGGAGACTGAGAGAGTTCAATATTGTATTGTAAGGTTATGGAATGGTTATCAGGCAAGAATGATGACGGATTGTCATCAATCGAATCACAAGGGTTATCATCTGCTTTGACACACTTCCATTCGGAAATCGTATCTGGCATACTAATCCGATATTCCTTGTCAGACTTCAATCCAGTAATCACTTGGGTAATTGATAGGAGATTTCCCTTCGATTTAACCGTTATTTCCTGAATTGCCGTCTCGTTTTCCTCAGCTTTTGCTAAGGTATTATTTTCTGAATAGACATTCCATTGCCAAAAGAGCATACCGCCAATAATTGAATTTAATAGGATAAGCAATGTGAATGAAATCTTCCACATATTGATTCCCCTTAACGCTTTCTTACCATAACAATAACATAAATTAGGTAAATCGTCTCAATAAATTAGACTGAATGATAGAGTTTATCGAGGAAGCATGATAAAGTATTCATGAAATATGATTTAAGAAGGTAGGAGGAAACACCGTGATACAGCGATTTATTGAATTAGGAGAAGGTTATTCAGATATATATGAATTGATTGAGTTAGCCAGAGCAAATCGGGAACGGCTTCTACATTTAATGGCCTTTCATGCAAACGTAAGGAATCGAGATGTGACCTCATTAGTTGTTGTATTAAAGCCAACAACAGAAGGTGATTTTCAAGCTCTTTATATCTGTCGAGAAGGGATCCCAAATCCAAAGGTAATGCCAAATAAGCGCTTCGATTTATTTAAGTCCCTTGCAGACGAGCTGGAAAAGGAAATAATTGAATTAACGGTAAAGTCTTCTGAGCAATTTGCTGAGAAGGAGCTTTATTATCAATATTTAATCGGGATCCTAAGACTGAACCACTATATCTTACCACTTCAATGAATTAAAAAAGGTGGGGCCTTGAGAGCTCCACCTTATATTCCCATACGATAATCATATTCTTTTGCTTTATCGGGTTTAGAATTTTCATATTCTGTTTTTAGAAAGGGCTTAAAGGATGGTTCCACCTTTTTAACAAAAGACAGACTCTGAATTTTCTCCATAATGGTCTCTGTGTCCTCTAAGTCACAATAGAGAACCACATATTTTAATCTCTTGGAAACAAAATGAACATTTCCAAACTTTCTTAGCAGCTTCGCCTGCTTCAAAGAGTAAAGCCATACGATTATTCCTTGACGTTGCCCTAGCATACTCATTTTCCCCTTCAATCACTTAGTTGTTCTTAGTCTAGCAAACAACTCCACATATTTCAATCATCCGTATGCATGTGGTAAAGGTTGAAGGTTGCGGTTGGCACACTTTCACTTTGCTGTTGCTCTACAGAACAAGAGCAAAGGCTCGTTCAAGTATGCCAGCCGACAAATTTGTCGCACAAAAAAATTGAGATTTAAGAAACTCGACACCTATGAGCAACCGCAGCTTCCGCCTGAACCACAGCCCCCACCACAGCTTGAAGAGCTATCGAAAAAAGGATTTCCCGTTGGAACCTTGATATGCTCAGAAACAGATTTTCCAATAATGGTGCTAATCTCGTCTAATAAGGCTTGCAAATCATTTTCAGCCTTTTTGAACTCAGCAACATGTTCATCAAGATCCATTTCTCTTTTTAGTTCACGTATCTTCCTCATCACCTGCTGATAATCAGGATGGTAACGTCCAAACCTCTGAACCTCTTCATAGAGCTCTTTCGCTTCTGTAAAAGCTTTAATCTTACGAAGAGTTTCCTTATTTCTTCTTATATTATTTAAACACGAATAATAGTAATCGACGATCTCTGATTGTAGAATCATGCTTGAAAGCTGCTCTGATGTATCCAAGATTTGCATTCTTTCTAACGTAGCAAGCAATGTCGCTCACCTCCGTCCCTATTTTAACACGGATATAGGGAAAAACGAAGTGAGAGAATTCTTAAGGAATGGATACCGTAAATTCTTTTTGCAGATGGTAGGGCTCATTCTTTAAATTTACAACTTCTAGACGTATCTGATGATTCCCCTCAGGTAAGCCTTTAATAATAAATGCGGCGGTAGTAATTTCCTCCTTTTTCTTTCCATCAACATAAAGGATGATTTTCCCTTGATTCGGGCTATTTTCTCTAAAAGTTATATCCGGCAAAATACATTCGACAAAGACGCGATCTTCTTTAATATGATGCTGAACCATAAATCTGTCCTGGCCCTTCTCCATCAATACTGGTAGATCATCCTCCGCATGGACAGTGGCCATCGGGATCACTTTGAACTGCATTTCCGGCTCAGGGATATCCTTTTTGCATCCAAATAGCATTTGTAAAGCTAACAGGATGGTAATCATATAGGCAATCTTCATCATCTGTCCTCCTATGCTGGTCTGTGAACAAACTTTCCTGGGACGAATAAACATTGTTATTGTTTGTCAACCATGGATATTTTACTCGCTTCAGCAAAACAAAAACAGCTTCCCCTCATAACGAAGAAAGCTGCTTATGTTTGATTACTATTCATTGCTTGAAACATCCCCATCATCATGGAAGCCATTTGGACTCCATTCGAAAATTTTTCGACTTGATGGGGAATGGTCTTTCGATAATAATGCATGGCTGCGATTTGAAAGGTTTCAAACTCATTAGGATTTCTTGAAAGTTTTCTGTACCAAATAGGCTGTTCTCGCAAAAATTTGATGAGATCTGGGTTCGCCCTAATATAGTCCATTACATCTTTCCTCATACTTACTAGTCCTTCCTAAATTGAAAAGGATGCTGGGGCTGATTGGTGGGGTTGGTGCTTTGTGCAGGTGATTGATTTCCTTTTTGAAACTGTGTAATTAGACCTTGAATCGCCCCCAATGCCTGGCTAAGGCTCGCAATATGTCCCTGTAGCTGATTTGCATCCATATTTTTGATCACGTTCATAACCTGAGGAACCCAATCCTTTTTCCCTTCCTCCTTTTCATCCTTTGCTACTGATTTTTCCACGTCAGTAATTTCCTCCCATCGCGCATCTTCTTCCCCAAGTAAATACCATTCCTCAAATAAGTCCTGCCATGTAGTTTTCCCCTCTCGCACTTGCAATACCATTCCTGGATGGTTCTTGACAAATTCTTTGAATTTTTGAACAGAGGGATGAAGTTTTTTTTCAGACATAAAAATCACCTCAGCTATAAAGGCTTGTATATATGACATCTTTTGGTAAGCACGATATATGATTTCAATCTCCTATGGTACGATATGAAAAGGCATCATAATATGTGAAAAATAAAAAAGAACGAATTCCCTCGTTCTTTTTTCATTCTGCCCACTTCTGAATAAAATTTTGAGTATAATGCCGTTTATAAACACCTACACCTAAATGGGTAAATTCACTGTTTAACAGAGTTTCACGATGTCCTTTACTATTTAGCCAACCCTCCATCACTGCTGGAGCATCTGCATAATTAGCAGCGATATTTTCCCCCGCTAACTGATAAAAAACATCTCCAGCTTCTAGTCGATCTGCTAATTCTCCATTTACTTTAGAAGTATGAGAAAAATCATCATTCTCGTACATATCGACGCTATGAGCCAATGCCACCTCGGTCAGTTTCTCATCCCAATCTAATGGTTTTAAATGATGACGAATGCGCATAATATTCGTAATATCTAAAATTTGCTTGGCATTTCCTTCAGAGATCCTTGCTTGCTCATCTTCTCCCGTTGGACTTGGTTCCAACAGCGTGCCAAGATAGACAAGTTCATAGGGTTGAAGCTTCAACAGAGTCTCCGTATCCATAAACCGAATACTTGAGATCGTCCCATCGAATTTATCTACATTAATTTGTGCAAAAAACTCTCCCATAGGGATTAATGGGCGAGAATTCATATCATTCTCTGTCAATTCAAAGCGATAAGAGCTTCCCTCGTATTCAAGATTCACTTCAGGCTCATACGAAATATCAGAGTAAATTTCATCGATTGACTGTCCAATCGAGAACGGTGAAACATCTACGTCAGAACCGATTGCATATAAAGTCACGACTCTCTGATTATGGACACCCACCTGCATGTAATGGGATAAGTCTCGCTTATAAATCCACCAGTCATAACCGTAATCAGATGGATCAATTCGCTCCGGTTGACCAAATTGTTTCACTAGAACCGAAATATCTTTTCCAATCAGTGTTGCCAGCCCTTCCTTCGGTGCCTCCAATCCTTGTTTATCATTCTTCGTGTCCTTTGCAAGGGATTCATCCTCCTGAGGTAGATCAGGCTTGTCATTAATGAGGATATTATTCTCAAATGAGAGATTTAAATAGAATACAACAGCTAGTACTGCTGCAATTAATAATAGTATCCGAAAAAGTGCTCGCAGAGGCTAACCTCCTCTCTATTAATTATTTCTATTATTCTATGTATTTATATAATTATATTATACCATCTATTATTCCTTTTTTGATTTCCAGAAAAGAAAATTAATTTTTGAAAAGACTCTTTTCTCAAGGCTAGTTGCTTTTAAACAAAGAAAAAGAGAACCAATGGTTCTCTAATGCTGTATTTGGTCATTTTCTGATTCGGAAATTTCAGAAAGGGCTCTTCCAGCTTGGCTATCTGTGAGCTTTCTTACAGCGAAATCTCCAAGCGATACAATTCCCACAAGCTTGTCCCCCTCGACAACCGGAAGTCTCCTAATTTGATGCTTTGCCATCAGCTCAGCAGCTTCCTTAGAGTTTGTGTCAGGTGTAATAGTAATCAAGACATCACTCATAATATCCTCGACCTTCGTTGAACCTGGACGTTTTTCAGCTACGCCTCGAACAACGATATCACGGTCGGTGATCATGCCCACTAATTTTTCATCATCTACGATGGGAATCGCCCCAACATTCCATTCCTTCATTTTCACAGCCACTTCATACACATTATCAAGTAATGTACAACATTCTACATCATCGCTCATGATATCTCTAATCTTTTCCACAATACCTCAACCTCCTAAATGCTCTTTCTCAAATTATCTTTTCCTTCTTCTTACAAAATATGAGCCGTTTCAAGATGCCAAGGAAAGAGGATCATTTGTGAAAGAACTGTGTTTTCTTTTAGGTTGTCATTGCAACTTTTTTACTTTTGCACTATTATTAAATTTGGGATTCATTTATTAAAAATTCTACATAATGAGCTGTAAAGTGAGTCATTCGTGTATTGTTTTAGGAGGGATCATATGAAGTTTGAAAGTTATGGATTCGAAAACGTTAAGGCTGACTTAAGAAGACTAGATGACGTGATGGCTGAATATGGATTAGTTCGTGAAGAGCAATGGGATTATGAACGTGTAGCCTACGATCGCAAATTCGAATTAAAAGAGGGTGTATTCTACCTTCGTATCCTCGGTTATGCCGTTGAGGGTGATGTAGGCGCTAACAGGGCCGTTATCAAGCTCTTAACACCTTTACTTGGAAAGCATTACTATCCTCATGGAGTTGAATACGGAGAGGATGAAGTTTTCCCTAAATCACTCGTTAGTCAATGTGAAAAAATCCTTTCAGAAGTGAAAGCAAAAGTAGATACGTTTGCCGCATAATCCAAATGAAAAAGTGCCTTAAACAGGCACTTTTTTGTATGAAATAAACCGTCTCTTAAAATTATGTTTTTAGAATCCCAAAATTGCTTTAATGACAGAGGTTGTCTCTCCCCCGTGATAGAAAACATATAATAGCAAGTAAACAGCTACTCCAGTTATCGCTGTAAAAAACCAAACAAAACTAGTTACCGGACCTATTTTCCGGTGAAAAGCAAAGTTTTTCTTAAAGCCTGAGATTAGGGAAATAATCCCTAGCACCGCTCCAACAGTAGCAAGTGTAATATGAAACACTAAAAAGATCGTATAATAAATCTTAATATTATCTGGTCCCCCAAAAGCGGTGTTCCCGATAAAAATAGTTCTTGATGCATAGATGACAAAGAAAATAATGGCGAAAATAGCTGCCAATATCATCGTTTTTTGATGCGCTTCCCTCTTACCCTTTCTAATTTGTCCCCAACCAATCGCCACTGTGATGGCACTCAGAATAATGAATGTCGTACTAATTGTCGGTAAAATTGGCAGTGAAAGATTCATAATGTTTTCCTCTCTATTTTCTAATAGTGATATACATCCGTTTTAATTGTAGTTGACTCAAACCCCATTTTCAATCTACAAAGCCGGCATATTCCAAAATGATCTAATTCTGTCATATTTATTTCAAGAAATGTGATATTTTCCATAGTCATACGCAGCCCTCAAAAAAAGCACCCATATCATTCATACCATTGGGTGCTAAAGAATCTATTCATTTAACTGTGGTTCAAGACGATGGAGCTTTTCCACCTCTGTTTCCTCTTGCTCTTTTTGGTACCATTCAAAGAAAACCTGGAATAGTACAACCCCATAAATGATTTCCTGTAAGACCTTCATTAATACGCCACCTAGCTGCTGATCGTGGAGTAAGGACATAGAGTTAAACATTTCAGGGCCACTTAAGCTTAAAGTAGAGAGAATGGTT
>DLCS01000216.1:0-4201 GCA_002480735.1 Bacillaceae bacterium UBA7792
TCGCTATAGGCACCTTCTAAAGTACTAGTTCTGAGCATGTTAAAAAAACCGCTTGCAGAAATCGTTGTAAGCTTGACCTTATCCTCTGCAAAATCCGTTAATACGTCGTCTTTTTCCTCATCACCTAATGCAACAAAATCCTTTTTAAACTTCGTTAAACTATGATTTTGAATTTCACGTAAGCCAATATCGAATATTTCACGTCGTCTCAACCGGCCTTGATACCCCTGAACTTTTTCGCCTTTGTAAAAGGGAGGCTGCATGTATTCTCTCGCATTAAATCCCCAATCCCCACTTAGTTGGTGATCGATAAAATATGCAACGCCTAATTCCCTTGCACCTGGCCCGTTGTCATCAGCGGGAAAAATGCGTTCGGTTGCAGCTTCAACAATTTTGAATTGCTCTTGAGTAAAATACATAAGTGCTAGATTATAATCTTCAGCCTTCTGTTCTTTCTGATTGTTCTTTACCTCTTCTTTTTGATCCTTAAATGGAATGAGACTGCCTATTACACCACCGACAGCCAGTCCTCCAATCGCGATACCAGAGTTCTTGAGAAACTTGCGGCGCGAGAGGGACTCCGTCTTTTCCTGTTGTTTGGAGTTATCTGGCATTCCTTCCACCTCCTACATTTTATCGATAGATTACCCTAAAAAAATCCATTCATACATTAAATTAAGTTGGGCATGATAACAGAAAAATCTATGTACTAGGAGTGGAAGAAAATGAAAAATATTTGGATAAATGTGGTCATACTTAGTGCAGCTCTATTCCTTTCAGGATGCGCTGGTCAGCTCCATTCAGTGGATGAAAATGTGAAGGCCGAGGAAGGGCAACATGATGGACATGGAACGCATCATCAGAATGTCTATGATAAGGGTGTATCAAAAAGGGACATAAATGATGGTCTAATTATTCCGAGTGAAACCGGAGTAAAAAAGCAGACAACCGATGAACATGGAGGGACCTCTCATGGTACTGGAACAAATGTATACAGCTTGATTGGAAGCTCTGGTTTGCATGATGGTGGGATTTCTTCTCATCTTGAATCAAGATTGGGCGGAGAAGGAATTTCAGGAGTGAAGGTATTTGTATTAGATGATACCGTCATCCTTGCACGAGCAACCCCTACGGTGACATCCACTCGATACGACTCGATGCAGGAGCATACCCTAAATGGTGTAGATGGGGTGTCTAGAAATGATATCAATATAAATACTAAAGGGAATACGCCTCCAACAACAACGGACGCAGACATGGATGATAACCTCGAGCACGCAAAAAGCTATATGAATCAAGTATTCAATGGCCAAGTTCAAACACTGACGGTTACCAATCCAAAAGCGGTTGAGCTTATTGACAAAATTAAGAACAATTTAAAAGCAGAATCCGTTCCTTATGAGACCGTATCAAAAGACATCATTACACTTGTGAAGATGACGAAGGAAAAGTAGGTTCTTGTGTGCAAACAGGTAAAGAAACTATTTCCCTCTGTGAATCCATTTTTTTCTGTTCAATGTTGATTTTGGCCTTATGAGTATATCAATAACGAGAGAACCAATACTCATAAGTCGTTATGAAAATCAGCAATAAAATTAAAAGCACCTTTTTAAAAGGTGCTTGCTGCTTAAATATGGAATTTTCGCTGATGTATGGAAGTCATTTATATCGACTAAAAATCTTCTATGATAGGTTCTTAAAAACATTTTGGGTGAATTAGCAGATATTATCTATATTTAGATAATGCTTCTAATCGAAGAAATTTAAATCCTTTGGCATAATGTATACGATCTCCTTCAAGAATCGCCAAGCAGCTTCAAAATCCTCTAATTCTCCAACTTGCCCCGTATAGTCACGATTTTGCTCACTGACCCAGCGCTGCATTTCCCAATCCCATTGATCCTTTTCTGCATCCGTCAAATCTCGGTGTCGGATGGCCTTGTGCTTCGTCCGTTCAACATAGTTCGCTTCCTTTGCTAGACGCTTAGCTAATTGGTAGCCTACTTCATACACATCCTTATTTTTACTATGCTTAAAATGACGGAAATCAATGTTGAATTTCAAGCCATACTCTCCAGGCAACCGATGCTCGATTGGCAGCTGGGCATCAGCATCCACCCACCCCAAATGAATCCGAATATCAGTTCCATGAACGGTAGGAAGGTCTAAGCGAAAGGCCTTTTTATTGACATGATAGCTACCTTTTTCTCCCGTCCAACCTAGCTCATATAAATTCTCAAGGCATTTTCGAAAAATGAGAGAAACCTTGTTCGTTAGGAATATTTCGACATTTTCAGGTGTAGGTTTTACCTCGTCCCTTTTTCTTAATAAGGAAGACCAATCCTCTATTGATGCATAAAATTCCCCAGACTTACCACTTTTTTGAACATCATTAATCATGAAGGTATGTACTGTTGTTTCCGTCGTGCCAGAAGGAAAGACTAAATAGCCATAAGGATATCCGTCGTCAGGATGTCCCTTCAAAACCTCCTCTTGAAAATAATCACATAATACAGCTGATACCACTTCTTGATTTTTAATTTGAAAAAAAGTTTGATGATAAAGATTCTGGGCAAAGGCTTCATCTCTTCCAATGGATTCCGCCCATTCCACAAAGGCCTGATATAGACTGGTATAGTCCCTGGAATTCCTTAGGAATCTTCTAGAACGCATAATAATTTCTTCTGTTTTCCTCTGAGCTAGGGCCTCTCTATAGGTCAAGACCTGTTCTCTCCAAATACCAGGGTGCAGCTCGGGATTAGATTGCAACTTAGCCTCGATTAACCAAACCCGGCCAAATTCATCCGTTCCCATTACATCAATTCTTCCTTGGTGCTTTCTTCTCCCGCCACCCAATACATGCAGCTCTCGGGCCCATATAAAAAGATAGCCTTCTTCTCCTTTAGGAAATTTAATCTTATGATGTTTGGTAAAATGAACAAATTGATCTACTAAATCAATTTCATTTGCGAACGCTATTGTTGTCATATTGCACTTCCTTTTTGAAAACCTTTATTCATCTCAGATGCTTTACTTAATACCTAAAGAGACAAAATTCTTTTTTAACTCATCTTCCGTTATAGATATCCTCACAGTTAAGTCTTGGGTTCGTAATACAAATTCTTTAACGCCAATGAATTCTGATTCCGCAATCAGATAAAAACGAGTTCCCTTCTTATTTCCTCGAAATTCATTTATTAATTTATATCGCTTCATGATTGTGATCCCCAGTTTACTTAGGTGGTTATTTGGTATTTATGTATAGAACTATTTTAGCAGATTTTCTTCACTTAGGTTTTAAAAGTGGAACATTAGCATTCAAAGCTTATATAGTTTAAAAGAAATAACCAATTGTCTTTAAAATGGGCTCTGGCAGATATACTGGCGGTTGAAAGGTTATTGAACTAACATATGCTGAAAAAAATCCGTCATCTCATTAGATGGCGGATCTCCAAATCATTTCACTACAATCGTTTCTCCAATTTTTCTATTTCAGAGAGACCCAACTTTGTGACCTTTTCAATTGTCTCAACGGGAATGCCTTCCTTTGCCCATTCCTTCAAATCGGTCCAGCTTTTGAGGCTCTAGTCCAAGCGATTCTTTAATTCTTGGATCTCTTTAACAGGCAGCTCCACATAATTAGCAACTTGCTCTACTTCCATATTGTCTTTCAATAATTTAATAGCTACCTGTTTTAACCCTTCTTCTCTACCTATTCTTCGTTCTCCTTCAAGATTACTCAACAAGTCACGCAGTTCTTTCGCACGTGCTTCAAAGATGACACGATTTTCCTTATTAGCACTCAGCGTTTCCCACTCGATGAGCGCTTCCCGTACCTGTTCAATATTCATCGCCCATTCCTCCAAATCAGATATTATTTCGTCATTGACTTCCTTCGTATCATAATTTGTGGCAGTAAACATCAATAGCCAAGGGAATGCGTTACCCTTTTTTAACTTCATGAATTCACGTCGGTATTTCTTCCATTTTACCATAAAGCTGCGGAGGTCAAACACATGAAACTCGAGGTCCTCACTCCAAAGGAAGTTCTCCCTATCTTCTCTAATATGGAAGATCGTATGAAACTCGTCTGTTTGCGATGGGAAAAGTGAATAGTTCAGAATGGAGATAAAGATGACGGGAGTTAGTTGACTGTAATTTTCACCTGAGTGGATTAAAGAGGAATAGGACTTGGCCCAAT
>DLCS01000216.1:4383-5552 GCA_002480735.1 Bacillaceae bacterium UBA7792
GGGCTGACCTGGACTTCAATATCGGTTCCCTCCCTAGCCAACAAATCATTAATAAATGCCAATGTGATATGCTTTCTTGAGGGTTGTCCAAATAACTGCTTGAACATGAAATCAATTTTTAAATCGAGGAAATCTTTTGTCACGGAAATCTTCCTTTCGGGGTTTTTTGAAGAAGTGACAGAGGACGGGGATCTACTGATTAAATATATACGACACAAAACATCAAGATCCTTTTAATTCTACAAAACGACAATATCTATTTCCGCTATATATCCTTATGTAGCTATCAAAAAATCCGCCATCTCAATGAAATGACGGATATCCCTACTAAATTCATGATTTACCATTAACCAACGTAAGAATGTCTTCCCTTACTTCATTGAAAATTCCGCAGACTCATTCTGAAATGGTAGGTATATTGTATTGCCATTCACTCTTTTTAACTGCGTAATGATTATAAAATTTACCCTCAATTTCAATTTCATCTACAAACTTGAAACCACTCTTTTGAATAACCCTAATCGAACTTATGTTATGTGTTAAAGCAATTGCATTTAACCTCTCGACATCGGTTTTCTCAAATAGAAAATTCATCAGACCCTTGACCGCCATAGTTGTATAGCCTTTATTTCGATAATGCTTTGAAATGCCATAGGCAATTTCTCGATTTGGTGAAGGTAGTTCCTCTTTGATTCCTGTCATACAAAAACCAATAAACTCATTTGTTTCCTTAAGTATGATTCCAAATCTTAAATAGGTTTGACCTTCAATATGAGGCAATGCTGCTAAAAACCTTTTGTTCGAAGGAATTTCATAATTCTTAACCCAGTCATAACGCCGTTCTCTCGTTGTTTTAAAATCCGGCAAGAATTCGTATACCTCTGGCTGTGAGGTTATTTCAAAAATAGAATCAACATCCTCTAAGCAATATTCCCGTAGTACGATTTCTCCACAGTCTATACTAAATAGATTGCTCACATGCTCAACTCCCTTAGATGATTCAGATTTCAAAGACTTTACTTTGTTGAAAGAGTAGCATACTGTACAAGCCTATATATCCGAAAAAAGTCACTTATTTACTCTCCTCTCAAAATGGACATGCAACCTGTATTCACAGATGTCCCTTGTCATTTCGTAAAGGATTTCTTCATCTTCTTCTAGTACATCAA
>DLCS01000216.1:5758-7229 GCA_002480735.1 Bacillaceae bacterium UBA7792
GACATCAAATTCTAGTTTTAAAATATCATTTTCATAAGATATCAACCCTTTTGAACTGCCGCTCCATTTTGTCATCGGCATGGTTGCAATTAGCTTGCTTACACCCTTCTCATCGTATTTCCAAAGCTTCTTGGCCCCACGGTCTGAAAAATCGATCCTTTTACGGTATTCTTTCTCCATTAGATATTGATGGAAAAAGGGAGCAACCTCAGTTGAAGTTATTGGCTTATACCAATTAGCTTGCCCACGTTCTAACATAGATCGAAGTACCACCATCTTGTAGCTTTTGGTCATACCCGTCTTTTCTTCTTCAACAAACCATCTCTCATATCTTTGATAAACCTCTTTTTCACGCTCTGAGAGCTCATTAGCCCAGAATAAAAACCCATAATAAGAAAGGAATTCCTGTCTATACTGTATCGACTCTGAAGCAACCTGCAAATGTAATTCTAAATAGGTTGGTCGTCTACCAAGTTCAAATTTCAAATCTTTATAGTCTTCGAGCAATTTTTCTTTACGTGGCTGCTTCTTTCTTGCCATTTCCTTCAGTAAGTTAATAACCTGTAAGTCAAGATGAAGCTCACATAATTCTGGAACAACTGGTTGAGTAGTTTTAGAAGTTTCTCTATCAGATTCTGTGTCAAAGAGACTTAATTTAATATCCGCATTTCGGTAGTTTCCAATCAAATCAATGATGACACAATGTTTTTTCGTATCATAGAGGCGAAGTCCTCGACCAATTTGTTGGGTAAAAACCGTGAGCGATTCGGTCGGCCTTACAAATAGTAAAGTATCAACAGATGGAATATCTACTCCTTCGTTGAATAAATCAACGGTAAAGATGACATCAAGTTCTCCACTAGCCAATTTTTCAATTGCTTCACGTCTGTCTACCTGAACCTGTTTTGAGTGCAGACTTACTGTCCGAAAGCCCCTACTGTTAAAATAGCTTGCTAGAAAATCAGCCTGTCGAATTGATGAACAGAATCCGATCGTTCTTGTCTGTTTTTTCTCAGCCCATGCCCGCATGACTTTCTCAGCCATGTCATCTTTCAACTGGACTTGTAAAAGTTCTTGCTCATCATAGCGGTTGCCCAACCAGGTGATTTGGCTATAATCCGTTTCATCATAAACCCCAAAATATTTAAATGGGGAAAGCCACTTTCTTTTAATTGCATCCAAAAAATTGAGACGAAAAGCCACGTTCCCATCACAAATTGCATATACATCCTTATTGTCATTACGATCAGGAGTGGCAGTAATACCCAATAAAAACTTTGGTTGAAAATACTCTAGCACTCTTTTATAAGAATTGGCTGCAGCATGATGGAATTCATCCACAATGATCAAGTCAAATTCATCTTTTTTGAAAGAAAGTAGATGTCTATGTATGCTCATCGTGTAAATGGAACCAAAAATTGTTTCCGAATGATTTTCTTTTCTTTTTCCATCAAATATTCCATAGGATTTG
>DLCS01000019.1:0-15394 GCA_002480735.1 Bacillaceae bacterium UBA7792
ATTGGTAAAATTCGCGAATTCGGTTCTAACGGTAAAGCGTAAGAATAAAATTCCGTTTTGGAAACCGTCTAGTCTTTTAGACGGTTTCCTTTCGTTGTATAATGAAAGCGTGAACAAGTCTAAAGATTTTATCATTTTTGGTTTTTAAATAGAAAATAATGTGCATAGTCCTATTAATAAATGTGATAACGTATCTAAATTGATAAAGTGAATTCGATGAATAGTTGATCTTTATCTATTCGTGCTACAGGAGAAATGAAGATAATGGTTTCCTATTTATTGAGTTTTGGGATGGAAAGAGTAATTGAGATTCTTAAGGGGAGCTTTCTATAAAAAGATAGAAAGTAAATACATTCACAAGAAGGGAGCTCAATATGGAAAAATTGCTAATTGAAGGCGGAAGAGCTTTAAATGGAACAATTCGAGTAAGTGGTGCAAAGAACAGTGCCGTTGCATTAATTCCAGCGACAATTTTAGCAGATACTCCAGTAACTATTGGTGGTGTCCCTAATATTTCGGACGTGAAAATGTTAGGAGACTTACTAGAGGAAATTGGAGGGAAAGTAACTTATGGACAGGAGGAAGAGATGGTAGTCGATCCTTCTAACATGGTTGCAATGCCTTTGCCAAATGGAAAAGTGAAAAAATTGCGCGCTTCTTATTATTTAATGGGTGCAATGCTTGGCCGTTTTAAAAAAGCTGTTATTGGGCTTCCGGGTGGATGTCATTTAGGACCGAGGCCGATTGATCAGCATATTAAAGGGTTTGAAGCGCTAGGTGCACATGTTACGAATGAACAAGGTGCCATCTATTTAAGAGCAGATGAGCTACGCGGGGCACGTATTTATTTAGATGTTGTTAGTGTAGGAGCTACGATTAATATTATGCTAGCAGCTGTACGAGCGAAAGGTAGAACTGTTATTGAAAATGCAGCGAAAGAGCCTGAGATCATTGATGTAGCTACATTGTTAACAAGCATGGGAGCACGTATTAAAGGTGCTGGTACTGATGTAATCCGAATAGATGGTGTTGACTCTTTACATGGTTGTCACCATACTATCATTCCAGATCGTATTGAAGCTGGTACGTATATGATTCTAGGAGCTGCATCAGGAGGAGAAGTAACGGTTGATAACGTTATTCCTCAGCATTTAGAATCAGTTACTGCAAAGCTAAGAGAAGCTGGTGTTCAAGTTGAAACGAACGATGATCAAATTACGGTGAACGGTAATAGAAAGTTAAAAGTAGTTGATATCAAAACGCTTGTATATCCAGGTTTTCCAACGGATTTACAACAGCCGTTTACGACGCTTTTAACAAAGGCACACGGGACGGGAGTTGTAACAGATACAATTTACGGTGCCCGTTTCAAACACATTGATGAATTACGTCGTATGAATGCTCAAATTAAAGTAGAGGGTCGTTCGGCAATTGTAACTGGTCCTGTGTTACTGCAAGGTGCAAAAGTGAAGGCGAGTGATTTACGAGCAGGAGCGGCACTTGTTATTGCAGGGTTAATGGCAGATGGAATTACAGAAGTAACAGGACTTGAGCATATTGATCGAGGTTATGAGAATATAGTGGACAAGCTTAAAGGGCTTGGTGCAAACATTTGGCGAGAACAAATGACAAAGCAAGAAATTGAAGAAATGAAGAATGAGCTTCGCTACTTAATGACGGCTTTGGGGGCAAGGAAGATTGCTGATTTACAGCAAGTGCCTCTTGTCATTTCGGGTCAGTCCCATCACTGGCTTACGGAGCGGGGGATCGATACAAAAAAATACAGTAGAAGAAAACGATGAAAAAGCTCTCGCCAAGAGAGCTTTTTGTGTGCAAAAAATGTATGGCTTGTTGGTATTCTGAACAAACCCATTGCTTTATCTTATCGCTTATTATCATTCAGCTTTCTCGCTTCTTCAGGACTCGACATTTTCGTTGCACCAGGATAATGCAGAGCCTGATCCCGATCGGACTCCACTAATCTCTTTTTCTTTATCTTTCCTTCCTGACGATCTCTACCCATCTACTACTAACACCTCCTCCTTTTAACATTCTTCCGTTTATAAAAGATTATTCGCACGCCGATTAAAGTACATAGCAGAGAGCCATACTGGAAATAATAGGAGGTGTGAACGTGGAAGGGGTTATCTTTTATTGGCTTTTCTGGCTACTTTGGATCTACAGTACTTTTCTTATGAAAAAGGGGAAGGAGAGGCTAAAAGTATCGATCTGGCTGCTTCTTACCATGATATTCTCTATTCATTCATTGCAATTCTTCCATCTCCATATTTCGTTCTCAAGCTTGTTCATTCTAATGACGGTCTACTACCTGATAGGTAAACTTGATCGATGGCAGGGCATCTACACATTCATTTCATCTCTTATCATGCTGCTGTCTTACATGACTTTCCATTTATTTGAACTTTATGATCCGGTGTGGGTACTTTTTAATCGTTGTTTAATGCTTTCCTTTCTCTTAGTAAGTCTTGCGGTACTGCTTCATAAGGAGTTGAAGCTCCGTTTACTTGCAATCATATCAGGGGCAGCTCAAGGTGATTTTCTATATGGCATTTACTTGAGGAAATTTTCAATCGTATATCCCATTGGAATGCCTGCTTTTTTGGATGTTTTGGCTCTTTCTATCACCATTTTACTAGGGATAAATGGATTAAAGAAGCTTTCACTGACCATTGAAAATCATCTAAAACACCTAGAAAAGGAGAAGCAAAAATTATCATGAATGAGTATACATATCCCATTGTACTTGGAATCATCATCGGTACATCAACGAGAATTTACATGCTGCGAACGGATTATCGGCAATATCCGACCTATTTGCATGGGAAAATCATTCACATCGCACTGGGATTTATTGCTGCGGGACTCGGAACCCTTGCCGTTCCATCGATCCTCAAAGAAGATTTTACGGCAGTTACCTTCTTGACGATCGCGGCTTCACAGTTCCGGGAAGTGCGGAATATGGAAAGGAATACCTTAACAGAATTAGATTCTTT
This sequence comes from Bacillaceae bacterium UBA7792, assembly GCA_002480735.1. Taxonomy (GTDB): domain Bacteria; phylum Bacillota; class Bacilli; order Bacillales; family Cytobacillaceae; genus Robertmurraya; species Robertmurraya andreesenii. The sequence goes on from DLCS01000019.1 coordinate 3,015, forward strand.
GGAGCTTGTTCCCCGTGGGAAGACCTATATAGAGGGGATTGCCATTGCATTTGAAAGTCGGAATTATTTAGTTATTTTTACATCTTTAGTAACGACATTGGGGTACCTCCTTGCAAATATTTGGGTAGGATTGATTGCAGGGGTCATAGCTTTTTTTATTTCTAAAATACTAATGGCTGGTGGTAAGTTAGAGGATATTGTCGATGTTGAGTATGCTGAACCAAGATTCGAAGGAGCTGGTCTTTATGTAGACAATATTTACATTATGAATATTGGGCTGCCTGAGAGACGGGAAGAGGTATTGCGTTATGGGATGGGATTTATTCTCAAACCAAAGAATTTCGATGCCAGATCGACGATCGCCAATCTTGGTCAGCGTCAAGCGATTCTTCACGATGTTTCGACTGCCTTGGGTGTCTACCGTGATTCAGGAACTCCGGCTCTTGTACCTTTGGCGAAAAGGGACTTAGATGATGGTCGCATAGGGGTCTTTATTCTCCCGCAAGAAAGGGATGTAGAGAAAGCGATAGAAGTCATTGGCAAGGTACCAACCCTTGAGAATGCCATAAGAATGCCGACGGAAAGAAATGTGATGAAGAGGGAGAGCTAAACATTTATGGATATCGAAAAGTTTATTTTAGCTGCTGTTACGACCAATCCGAAAAAAGTTCCCAGTGGTGTAGCTGTATTTCATTGTGACACGAAGGAAGAGATGGACACCATTACAACGAATTTGGAAGCCATATTAGATGGGATTGCTCACGCCTTGAGTGAGGAAATTTACATTATTGTGAAGCATTAAAAGTGTGTTCCCCATCCAAAAGCTTGTAAGGTCAGGAGACATCTTCCCATTCATTCCAACCTTTTCATTGCGAGGAAGAATTCTCTCTGATAAGATAATGAAGTTAGACCCTTCTATGATGGAAGGGTTTCTTTTCTAAGTTCGATTGGTTAGCGATACCAGAAATTTTTTGATGAGTCAAAACGGATAAAAGTTCTATTAGATAGAAAGGGTGATGTTCATGGTGAAACCAGTAGTAGCCATTGTTGGACGTCCAAATGTGGGGAAATCAACGATTTTTAACCGTATTGTTGGAGAACGAATTTCAATTGTAGAAGATATTCCAGGAGTAACAAGAGATCGGATATATAGCAGTGCCGAGTGGCTAAATCATGATTTTAATATTATCGATACAGGCGGGATAGATATTGGGGACGAGCCCTTTTTAGAGCAAATTCGCCAGCAAGCAGAAATTGCTATTGAAGAAGCGGATGTCATCATCTTTTTAACCAATGGTCGAGAAGGAGTGACCGCTGCTGATGAAGAGGTCGCCAAAATTTTGTATAAGGCGAAAAAACCTGTCGTCCTTGCCGTTAATAAGATTGATAATCCTGACATGAGAGAGCAAATTTACGACTTTTATGCCCTCGGATTTGGCGAGCCATTTCCGATCTCGGGAGCTCATGGGCTTGGTTTAGGTGATCTGCTTGATGAGGCCGCAAAGCACTTTCCGAAGGATACGGGCGAGCAATATGACCCCGATACGATCAAATTTTCACTGATTGGAAGGCCGAATGTCGGGAAATCCTCCCTTGTGAATGCCATCCTTGGCGAAGACCGGGTGATCGTGAGCAATATTGCTGGTACGACTCGTGACGCCATTGACTCGTTGGTAACGGTAAATGGTCAAAAGTATGTGATCATCGACACGGCGGGAATGAGGAAAAAAGGTAAGGTCTATGAAAGTACGGAAAAATATAGCGTTTTGCGGGCTTTAAGGGCGATTGAGCGTTCTGACGTGGTGTTAGTTGTCCTTGATGGAGAAGAGGGCATTATTGAGCAGGACAAAAAAATAGCTGGATATGCTCACGAGGCAGGACGAGCAGTTGTGATTGTTGTGAATAAATGGGATGCGGTTGAGAAAGATGAAAAGACGATGAAAGAATTTGAACAGAACATCAGGGACCATTTTCAGTATCTTGATTATGCCCCCATCGTTTTCCTATCTGCATTAACGAAGAAAAGGATTCATACGTTAATCCCGATGATTGATATGGCAAGTGAAAATCATGTGAAGCGTGTAGAGACGAGCGTGTTGAATGATGTGATCATGGATGCGGTTGCGATGAACCCAACACCTACGGATAAAGGGAAACGGTTGAAGATTTATTATACAACTCAAGTTTCTGTGGCTCCACCGACATTTGTCGTTTTTGTGAATGATCCAGAACTCATGCATTTTTCCTATCAAAGATTTTTGGCAAATAGAATTAGGGATGCATTTGGCTTTGAAGGAACTCCGATTAAAATCTTTGCGCGAGAAAGAAAGTAAAAAAGGATGTGATTTTGTGGAAGGAAGAATAGAGAAAATCACAGTAGTTGGAGCTGGAAGCTGGGGAACGGCACTGGCAATGGTGCTTGCAGATAATGGACATGAGGTAAGGCTCTGGGGTCACAACCCGAAGCAGATTGATGATATTAATGAATATCATACAAATGAAAAGTATTTACCGGGAATTAGCTTGCCCAAGGGAATTATCGGCTTCAAGTCATTGGAGGATGCATTGACGAATATTGAGACAATTGTTATTGCTGTTCCAACGAAAGCAATAAGGGAAGTTCTAGGGAAAATCAAGGAATTTCAAAAGGAACCATTAACCATTGTCCATGTGAGTAAAGGGATAGAACCGGATACCCTATTAAGAATATCCGAAATGATCGAGGAGGAAATGCCAGACAACCTCCTTAGGGATGTCGTCGTTCTTTCCGGGCCCAGCCATGCCGAAGAGGTGAGCCGCCGTAATATCACGACTGTTACCGTTTCTTCCAAAAATATCGAAGCAGCTGAAAGAATTCAAGATTTGTTTATCAATTCATATTTTCGCGTATACACGAACAATGATGTCATCGGCGTTGAAATCGGCGGTGCCCTGAAAAATATCATTGCCCTGGCTGCTGGAATAACAGATGGTCTCGGTTACGGTGATAATGCAAAGGCGGCCTTGATGACTAGAGGCTTGGCTGAAATTGCTCGACTTGGAACAAAGATGGGTGCTAGTCCGCTAACCTTCTCTGGACTAACAGGAATTGGTGATTTAATTGTCACTTGTACGAGTGTCCATTCGCGAAATTGGCGGGCAGGAAACATGCTTGGAAAGGGATATAAGCTCCAAGAGGTGTTGGATAGTATGGGCATGGTTGTTGAGGGGGTAAGAACAACGAAGGCGGCTCATCAGCTTGCTGAGAGATACCAGGTGAAAATGCCGATTACACAGGCCCTTTATAATGTGCTTTTTAAGGATGCGAACCCGAAGGATGAGGTCGATTCATTAATGTCCCGTGTGAAGACCCATGAGATGGAGGATTTAGCAAACGTCCTATCGACGGATTCTATTGAATAGTCAAAGCCCTCTATATACCAATAAATTTTTGATAAATATAGGCTTTCGAGGATGCGGTTTGTTTTAGCCATGCATACAATGGGAGCGAAGCAAACTGGTGAAATGAACAGGGTGTTTGGTGTATTTAGTCGTGTGTGGCTAAGGTAAAGAGAAGCCCCCTCCTTTACCTTGGCCCTTTTTTATTATTCAATGGAATGATCTTATCCATTTTCGAATGTGATATAATACATTCGGAAAAAGTAATGAACCGGTCTTTCAAAGGAGTTGAAAAAATGTCACCAGCAATGGTAAAAATGTGGATTTCCATCTCGTCGATGGGATTTATGTTTGTATCTATTATCTTGATCTATTTAAGCCGCTACAAACTAAAGAATAGGATTATTAAGTTTATCTCTGCCTTCATCGCTTATTCGTTACTCATTATTAGTGGGATCATTATCTTTTTGGTTGTAATGGGTGGTCCGACGGCAGATTAATGTTAAATATATAGAATAGAAGGATTGATACATATGAGTAAAGGGCTGCAAATCTTTCTTTTTTTATTGATTATGCCCGTCTTTTTAGCAGGCTGCGCATATCCTCAGGACAGATTGGCGCAAAATCAGATCCCTTATCAGGATCAGATACAAAGTGTTCAAGCTGCAGTGGAGCAGTTCCAAAAGGACAATGGTGGAATTTTGCCGATCAAAACAAAGGAAAATGACACACCTATTTATCAAAAGTATTTAATAGATTTTAAAAAACTAATTCCTGCTTACATGGCTGAGCCACCAGGCAATGCCTTCGAGTCTGGCGGAATCTTTCAGTACGTGCTTGTTAATGTTGAAAATAACCCAACTGTCAAAATATTTGACCTCAGGATTGCAGAAACCATTCGCGATATCAAGCTAAGAATTAAGATGCAGCAGTTCCCTCCCTATAAGGAACAATTGGCTGATCACGTGTTTTCACTAGATTTTGAGAAGCTGGGCTATAAGGAAGACCCGACTGTTACAAGCCCATTCACCAAACAGGAGCTACCATTTGTCATTACTGGCGATGGGGAGGTTTATGTGGATTATTTGAAGGATCTGTATCAAATTTTTCAGAAGGAAACACCAGATGTGAAGGCTGGTGATGATATAAGGGATATTCTTCATAAGGATTCCCCGTTCGTCCCTGCATACTCTTTGCCTTACACCATTGATGCTAAGACAAATGAACCGATCTTCCTTTCAAAAAGTGAATAAGTTTATTTCTTTTTCAAGGAGTCATAACCCTTTTTCTACGGAATATATTGTAGGAGAAGGGTTATTGTTTTTTTCTATACTTAAAGATGGGAAATTAAGAGCAAGAAAATAAAAAAATTGAAAGACTTTTGGATAAGGAGGTCAAAAAATTATCAAAACTGTCATAACGTTGTAGGACAACGTCATAAATATATATTGTCTAGTATTCGCAGAAAATCAAGGATATATATTATCCCACTTACTCATGATTTCAGGAGGGGATCACTTGGAAAAGGTAGATATTTTTAAGGATATTGCCGAGAGAACGGGCGGCGATATATATTTAGGAGTAGTTGGAGCAGTTCGCACAGGAAAATCCACTTTCATAAAAAAATTTATGGAACTTGTCGTTCTACCGAATATGAATAATGAAGCTGAACGGGCTCGTACCCAAGATGAACTGCCTCAAAGTGCTGCAGGGCGAACCATTATGACAACTGAGCCCAAATTTGTCCCAAATCAAGCAGCGTCCATCCATGTCAGCGAGGGGCTTGATGTCAATATTCGCTTAGTAGATTGCGTCGGCTACACGGTACCAGGTGCGAAGGGCTATGAGGATGAGAACGGTCCACGGATGATTAGCACTCCTTGGTATGAAGAGCCTATTCCGTTTCATGAGGCAGCGGAAATTGGAACAAGAAAGGTCATTCAGGAGCATTCAACAATCGGTGTCGTTGTGACAACGGATGGAACGATTGGAGAAATCCCGAGAGTAGATTATCTTGAAGCGGAAGAAAGAGTAATTGAAGAATTAAAAGAGGTTGGAAAGCCATTCATCATGGTGATTAATAGTGTCCAGCCACATCATCCGAATACAGAAGCGCTTCGCGCAGAGCTAGCTGAGAAATATGATATTCCTGTCCTTGCCATGAGTATCGAAAGCATGCGTGAGGGAGATGTCTTAAATGTTATGCGTGAAGCGCTGTACGAATTCCCTGTCCTTGAGGTCAATGTGAACCTCCCTAGCTGGGTGATGGTCTTGAAGGAGGACCATTGGCTAAGGGAGAGCTATCAGGAAGCTGTGAAGGAGACAGTGAAGGACATTAAGAGGCTTCGCGATGTCGATCGTGTGGTCCATCAATTCAGTGATTATGAATTCATTGATAACGCAAGCTTGGCTGGCATTGAAATGGGGCAAGGTGTGGCAGAAATTGACCTATATGCACCAGATGAGCTATATGACGATATTTTGAAAGAAATTGTTGGGGTTGAGATTCGGGGCAGGGATCACCTCCTTGAACTCATGCAGGATTTTGCCCATGCGAAGCGGGAGTATGACCAGATCTCTGAAGCCTTGAAGATGGTGAAGCAAACAGGCTATGGAATCGCTGCACCTACCCTCGCTGATATGAGCTTGGATGAACCGGAGATTATTCGACAAGGGGCGCGGTTTGGGGTGAGATTGAAGGCGGTAGCTCCATCGATCCATATGATCAAGGTCGATGTGGAATCCGAGTTCGCACCAATTATTGGAACAGAGAAGCAAAGTGAAGAATTAGTTCGCTACCTCATGCAAGACTTTGAGGATGATCCTTTATCTATCTGGAATTCGGACATCTTTGGTCGCAGCTTAAGCTCCATTGTTCGAGAAGGGATCCAAGCTAAGCTGTCATTAATGCCAGAGAATGCCCGCTACAAACTAAAAGAAACGCTCGAAAGAATTATCAATGAAGGCTCTGGCGGCCTAATTGCCATTATACTGTAAAAAAGAAGACTCCGTTTGGGGTCTTTCTTTTGTTTAGGCTCATTTTCCAAACCGACAATTTACTGCTTCTTTTCGTGATTTTTCGACAAATTTATATCAAAAAAGAAAAGATTACCATTAATTCGCTAAATTTTCTTGATAACAGGAATTGATTGTGATAATCTTTTAACAGAATTACTGTCGTAAGTGACTTGAAGCTTGATAAATAAAGGTTTTTTCTCGATCTTACGTATAGAATTCGGTAAATTTGTTTACAAATGAATGATAAGAACTTAAGTTTTACAGAATCAGTTCATTTTTTTTGGGAGGAGGTGAAGAGCATGAACAAGACAGAACTAGTAAATGCTGTTGCTGAAATGAGTGAGCTTTCAAAAAAGGATGCAACTAAAGCTGTTGATGCAGTTTTTGATTCAATTCTAAATGCTTTAAAAAATGGTGATAAAGTACAACTTATCGGTTTCGGAAACTTTGAGGTACGTGAGCGTGCAGCTCGTAAAGGTCGTAACCCTCAAACTGGTGAAGAGATTGAAATCTCTGCAAGCAAAGTACCAGCTTTCAAACCAGGCAAGGCGCTTAAAGATGCAGTAAAATAATTACATAAAAGTACTTTAAGCTTATAGTGTTGAAAAAGGCTCGCATTTATACATGTGGGCCTTTTTTATTTTTATTAAGTTCATCTATTTTGCCAGAGCATAGAGTTATGCTAAGATGTTGTTGTTATACTTATTTTCATATTATGAATGAGTTATATTGGGAGAGAGCATGTATGGTTAAGGAGGATATCAGAATGTCAAAGGTCAATCGTGCCCAAATTGAAGATGCGGTACGTTTAATATTAGAAGCAATTGGTGATGACCCAAATCGTGAGGGAGTCCTTGATACCCCAAAACGGGTGGCGAAGATGTATGAGGAAGTTTTTGAAGGGATGCATCAGGATCCGGGAGAGTACTTCGAAACGATCTTTAGCGAGGAGCATGAAGAACTGGTCTTGGTGAAGGATATTCCGTTCTACTCGATGTGTGAACACCATCTTGTTCCGTTTTACGGGAAAGCCCATGTCGCATACATCCCTAGAAATGGAAGGGTCACCGGATTAAGTAAGCTAGCTAGAGCTGTTGAGGCTGTAGCGAAAAGGCCTCAGCTTCAAGAAAGAATCACATCAACCATTGCAGATGCGATGATGAACAAGCTTGAGCCTTATGGTGTCATGATTGTGGTGGAAGCTGAGCATATGTGCATGACAATGCGCGGTGTGAAAAAGCCTGGGTCAAAAACGGTTACAACGGCAGTCAGAGGTACATTGGCCGAGGATAGCCAGGCAAGAGCTGAAATTCTCACTCTCATTAAGCAATAATGGCGTTGTGAGAAGTACAAATGAAGAACCTGTGGAATAAAGTGGTGCGGAAGATTTCATCGTCGTTTGAATAGAATAATGACAAATGGAGGAGAAGGATTCGAATGGAAAACAAGCCGACAGGAGAATACGTCTTGATCAAAGCCATTGAGGACGGGGTAAATGTGATTGGCCTAACAAGAGGAACCGATACTCGTTTTCATCATTCGGAAAAGCTTGACAAGGGTGAAGTCATGATTGCACAGTTTACTGAACATACCTCTGCCATAAAGGTAAGAGGTCATGCTAGGATTATGACTGCCTACGGTGAAATGGAAAGTGACTCTCGGGAAAAGTAAGGCAATGCAAAATACAGAATTATTGATAAATTTATCTAATTAACCACGACAAGGATCTTTTATGTTATAATTGTCGAAGCGTTCGTTTCGTTAACGGTAACGGGAACTTACATACTGAATTGAATCTTGGGGATACAAGGGTGATTACATGCATGACCTTCAAAAAAAGTTAGAATATTTGCGAGAACGATTGGAAGGAAAGATTAGTCATCCCTTCTTAGCCCAAAATATAGAAGCACCACCTATAGATGAAGACAAGCTTTTTTTGCTTGTTGCCTTCTTAGATTATCTGAATCTGCCTTTGGAAAAAATAGAGCATTATGCGATTCCTACCATGCTTCTTCAGATTGCATTGGATACCCATGAAAAGGTAACAAATGATATGACGGGAAAGCAGAACATGAAGGAGAGACAGCTAACCGTATTAGCTGGTACTTATTATAGTGGGCTGTATTACAAGATTCTTGCAGATTATCAGGATATTGAAGTCATTCGCCTGCTTGCAGAAGCAATTGAAACGATTAATGACCATAAAATCATTGTCTATCAGCAGGAAATGAATGGAATTGAGAAATTAATGGAAAGTATCGAAAATATCGAGGCCACATTATTTAAGGAGATCTCGAAACATTTACATGCAATGGCATGGGGTGAGCTATTTTCTGATTTCCTTTTAATTAAGCGTTTATATAAGGAAAAGGAATTATTTCTTCGCTCACAATCGTCTGTTGTCTTTGAGGCTTTAAAGAAATTGGTTTTTCCAAAACATGAAGGGTCTATCAAAAATCTTTCTCTGGAGCAACAGAACTATTTGATTCATATTTGCGATAAGTATATTCATTTTTCAAAAGAACAATTATTAAAAGTAAAGTCTAAACTCCCGCTCTTAAATAAGGCTATCGATGGGAAAATTGATTATTTACTAAATCAACATCAACCAATGGCTAAATCGCTTGTGGAAGAAGGGTAATTATTATGGTTCAGTCTAAAGAACAACGCGTTCATGGCGTATTTGAAAAAATTTCTGAAAACTATGATAAGATGAATTCTGTCATAAGCTTCCAACAGCATAAAAGATGGCGAGAAGACACGATGAAGCGGATGAATGTCCAGCCCGGGACTAAGGCGCTTGACGTTTGTTGTGGAACGGCTGATTGGACGATTGCCATGGCCGAAAAAGTTGGGAAAACAGGAGAAGTAGTTGGTCTCGATTTCAGCAAGAATATGCTAAAGGTCGGAGAAGAAAAGGTAAAGAGCATGAACTTAGAGCAGGTTCAATTAATCCATGGGAATGCCATGGAGCTTCCTTTTCCTGATCATACCTTTGATTATGTCACCATCGGCTTTGGTCTAAGAAACGTTCCTGATTATCTCCAGGTTTTAAAAGAGATGAATCGTGTTTTGAAGCCTGGTGGAATCGGTGTTTGCTTGGAGACCTCTCAACCTACTTTGTTTGGCTACCGGCAGCTGTTCTTTTTTTATTTTCGCTTTATTATGCCCTTGTTTGGAAAGCTCTTTGCCAAAAGCTATAATGAATATGCTTGGCTTCACGAGTCGGCAAGAGATTTTCCGGGAATGAGAGAACTTGTCAAGCTGTTTGAAACAGCAGGATTCAAGCGGGTAACCTATAAACCATACAGTGGTGGAGCCGCGGCAGTTCATATTGGTTATAAAGAGTAAGGCTTTTTTCTCAAAGAAAACAAACCAAAGTGGTTTTAATTTATTTGTACGAAGCTGGTGAAGTTCCATGAAGCTAAAGATGGTGTACTCATTTTTGAATGCGGATTTAAATTTAATTGAAGAGACCTTAGAAGAGACGGTGCAGGGTGAATCACCTTTGTTGCAGCAAGCTTCTTTGCATTTGCTGCAGGCAGGTGGTAAACGAATTCGCCCCGTTTTTGTTTTGCTTTCGGGCAAATTTGGTGATTATGACATCCGGGTCATTAAGGATGTGGCGGTCGCTTTAGAGCTCATTCACATGGCGTCACTCGTTCATGATGATGTGATTGATGATGCGGATATCAGACGTGGAAGACCGACGATTAAGAATAAGTGGGACAACCGTTTTGCCATGTATTCTGGCGATTTTATTTTTGCCAAATCGCTGGAGTTGATGTCACATATTAAGAATCCTCTGGCCCATCAGATTTTGTCAAAGACCATTGTAGAACTCTGCATTGGTGAGATCGAACAAATTAAGGACAAGTATCGCTTTGAACAGAGCCTTCGCGATTATTTGTTGCGGATCAAAAGGAAGACTGCGCTTTTGATCGCTACCAGCTGTCAATTAGGGGCGATCGCTGCTGGGGTTGACGAACAAGTACATAGAAAGCTTTATCGATTCGGTTATTATGTGGGGATGAGCTATCAAATCATTGACGATATATTAGATTTCACCGGTACGGAAGAGGAATTGGGAAAGCCGGCAGGAGGAGATCTGCTGCAAGGAAATATTACCCTTCCCGTCCTCTACGCAATGGAGGATGAAAGACTGCGTTCCGAAATTGTCACTGTTCATGAACAAATGAGCCAGGTAGAAATCGCAAGAATCACTAACCTTGTCAAACAGTCCGGAGCTATTGATAAGGCTTTTCAAATCAGCGATCGTTATTTGCAAAAAGCCCTCACTATTTTGGAGGAGCTTCCAAATAATCGGTCGAAAAAGACACTCAGAGACATTGCTCGTTATATCGGAAAACGAAAGAATTAGAGCGTTTCCATAAGCTCTGTTGCTAATATTCGAAAAAAATGGTAATATTTTTCGTGGACTCTGAATTTTTCTAGTCCCACTATACATACGAATTTTAGGAGTGGAGTTTATGGAAAAGACTTTTTTAATGGTTAAGCCTGATGGTGTTCAGCGCAATTTAATCGGTGAAATTGTTTCCCGTTTTGAGAAAAAAGGATTTCAGTTGGTTGGCGCAAAGCTTATGAGCATTCCACAAGAGCTTGCAGAAAAGCATTATGGTGAGCATAAGGAACGTCCATTCTTTGGCGAATTGGTTGAATTTATCACATCTGGTCCTGTATTTGCTATGGTTTGGGAAGGCGAGAATGTGATTGCTACAGCACGTACAATGATGGGCGCAACAAATCCAAAGGATTCACTACCAGGTACGATCCGCGGAGACTTTGCTGCAACTGTTGGAAAGAATATCATTCATGGCTCTGACTCACCTGAAAGTGCAGAGCGAGAAATCGGTCTTTTCTTCAAGGAAGAAGAGCTAGTGTCTTACTCAAAATTAATCGCTGAGTGGATTTATTAATTTAGACTATTCAGTGTTGATTCCAGCCTTATGTGTATGGCGTGAACGGGTTTTGCTCGGCACGAGCAGCTTAGTAAACCCATACATATAAGGAGGAATAAGAAGCGACACTAAAGTTTAATGGGCCATTATCAGGAAAGAAAGCGCTTGTACAATGCTACAGGCGCTTTTCTAATTTTTTGTGAAATCCACTCTATTTTTATCGTTTTCCGCTATACTTATGGTGAGCAAATGTTTATGCAGAACTTATAGGGAGAAGAGAAATGGCACAGGATTACGAACAATTTATTGCAAATATTAAGAAAAAGACGGGAATTGATCTTTCTTTATACAAGGAAGCGCAGATGAAAAGACGGCTCACATCGCTTTATGAAAAAAGGGGATACCGTTCTTTTCAAGATTACTTCATAGCGATTAGTCAGGATAGGAAGCTATTAGAGGAATTCCTTGATCGAATGACCATTAATGTTTCCGAATTTTATCGAAACGGGAAAAGATGGGAAGTGCTTGAGAAAAAGCTCTTACCAAAAATATTAGAAAGAAATAGTCGTCCAAAAATATGGAGTGCTGCCTGCTCAACAGGTGAAGAGCCCTATACTCTTGCCATGATTATGTCTAAATTTATGCCCCTTTCTCAAGTTCAAATATTGGCGACAGATTTAGATGAAAATGTCATTCAAAAAGCGAAATTGGGTGTCTACCCAGAGCGCTCCTTAGCTGAAGTGCCAAATGACATTAAAGCTAAATGTTTTGAACAAGAAGGATCCTTCTACCGCGTGAAAGATGAGATTAAGCGTTGTGTGACCTTTAAAAAACAAAATTTGCNNATTTAGATGAAAATGTCATTGCTAGAGCAAAAGTTGGCCTCTATCCAGAAAGATCTTTAAATGAGGTACCTGATGACATGAAAAGGAAGTACTTCACAAAGGATGGAAGCTTTTTTAAGATTGCTGATGAAATTAAGAGGACAGTGACCTTTAAGAAGCAAAATCTTTTAGCGGATCCCTTTGGTGGGCCCTATGACTTAATCGTTTGCCGCAATGTTTT
>DLCS01000019.1:15600-15958 GCA_002480735.1 Bacillaceae bacterium UBA7792
ATTTATTTTACAGAGGATGCAAAGGACATTCTCTACAAAAAGTTCAGTGCGGCACTAAGGCCGGATGGAATCTTTTTTGTTGGAAGCACTGAACAGATTTTTAATCCGGGATTATACGATTTTGAGACGGAGGATACTTTTTTTTATAGGAAGAAATAGGGAGCCAATAAGGCTCTTTTTTTGTTTTTGAGATATAATAGAAGAATCATAATTTGGCATCGAAAAAAATCATTATTTAAAATTTTTTGCTATTTTTATTTTTGTCGGTATGTTATATTGGTACATAATCCTTTAATGAGTTGAAGGAGGAAAGAAAAATGAGATATTTAACAGCGGGAGAGTCACATGGACCGCAATT
>DLCS01000019.1:16164-38075 GCA_002480735.1 Bacillaceae bacterium UBA7792
AGTCACATGGACCGCAATTAACAACGATTATTGAAGGTTTGCCAGCGGGTATGCCCCTTTTAGCGGAGGATGTTAATAAAGAGTTAGAGCGACGTCAAAAAGGGCATGGGCGTGGAAGAAGAATGCAGATTGAGAAGGACACGGTCCAAATTGCTAGTGGGGTCAGACATGGCTATACCCTAGGATCACCGGTCGCCCTTGTCGTCCAGAATGATGATTGGAAGCATTGGACAAAAATTATGGGGCAAGAACCGTTGGAGCTTACTGAAGGGGAAGAAGTAAAACGACAAATTACTCGTCCCCGTCCAGGTCATGCTGACTTAAATGGAGGCATAAAGTACGGACATCGTGATCTGCGCAATGTTTTGGAGCGTTCTTCGGCTCGTGAAACGACGGTTAGAGTGGCAGCTGGTGCCGTAGCGAAGAAGCTTTTGTCAACACTTGGAATAGAGGTAGCCTCCCATGTTGTAGAAATTGGTGGGATTAGAAGCAAGGTCCAAAATTATGAATCAATAAACTCATTAAAGGAAATTACGGAAAATTCACCTGTGCGGTGCTTAGACCCGCAAGCTGAAAAAGAAATGATGAAAGCGATAGATGAAGCAAAGGAAAACGGGGATTCAATCGGTGGAATCGTGGAAGTAATTGTGGAAGGAATGCCTTCAGGAGTGGGCTCATATGTTCATTATGATCGGAAGCTAGATGCCAAGCTTGCTGCTGCGATTGTCAGTATCAATGCCTTCAAGGGTGTGGAATTTGGCATTGGTTTTGAGGCTGCGAGGAAACCTGGTAGTGAGGTTCACGATGAAATTTCCTGGAGTGAAGAGAAGGGATATACCCGAGATTCTAATCGCCTAGGTGGCTTTGAAGGTGGAATGACGACAGGGATGCCAATTGTGATTCGTGGCGTGATGAAGCCGATTCCAACCCTTTATAAGCCCCTTCAAAGCGTTGATATTGAAACGAAAGAGCCATTCACGGCGAGTATCGAGAGATCGGATAGCTGCGCAGTTCCCGCCGCCGCTGTCGTAGCGGAGAATGTAGTTGCATGGGAAATCGCCGCTGCGATCGTCGAGCAATTTTATTCCGATCGCCTTGATACCCTAATCGAAACAGTGGAGAAACAACGTGAATATGCGAGGGATTTCTAATGGAAGAAATAATCATCCAAACCTCCTCCAAGGATTATCCTGTGTTTGTTGGTTCGGGTGTAATAGAGGAATTACCAGCGTTTATTAAGGAGCGATTCCCTTCTGTTACAACGATTCTTATCATGACGGATCAAAATGTCGGAGAGAGATACCTATCTTTGTTGATGGGTATCCTCTCTAATTTTAATCGCACACATTTTATCGTTCCAAATGGGGAAAGTGCCAAGACCTTTGAGGTCTATCAAAAATGTCTCACGTACTGTTTGGAGCAAAAGCTCGATCGAAAATCCCTCATCCTCTCTTTTGGTGGTGGGGCGGTTGGGGATTTAAGCGGATTCGTAGCTGCTACTTTCATGCGCGGAATTCCATTTATCCAGCTTCCCACGACGATATTGGCCCATGATAGCGCAGTTGGAGGAAAGGTCGCAATTAATCACCCACTTGGAAAAAATATGATTGGTGCTTTCTATCAGCCTGAGGCTGTGTTCTATGATCTAAGCTTTTTATCCACTCTCCCCCAAAATGAGAGACGCTCAGGATTTGCAGAAGTGATTAAGCACGGGCTTATCCATGACCAGAAGTTTTTTGACTGGTTGCTTGAAAATATAACGGATTTACATCATTTAACGACAGAACAGTTAGAGTACATGTTGGAAATAGGAATCCGAATCAAGGGTGCCATCGTTTCTGAGGATGAAAAGGAAGTGGGGGTTCGCTCCTATTTGAACTTTGGCCATACACTGGGCCATGCGATTGAAGGGGAAGCGGGCTATGGACAAATCACCCACGGAGAAGCAGTGATGATCGGAATGCTGTTTGCCCTTCGATTGAGCAAAGAAATCCTTGATCTTTCCTTTAATATGGAACCATTTGAAAGCTGGCTAACGAAGCTTGGGTATAGGATAGAAATCCCTAACGAATTAGATCCAAACCGTCTGGTTGCCAGGATGAAGCAGGATAAGAAATCGGTAGGTGGAGAGATTCAATTTGTTTTATTAGATCGTGTTGGCTCACCAGTTTTACAGAAAATATCAGATGATTTCTTACTACAGCAAATAAGTGCATATAAAGAAGAGGTGAGATGAGATGCTAAGAGGGGTAAGGGGAGCAATCACGATTGAAAACAATTTAGAAGCTGAAATCGTCGCAGCGACAGAAAGATTAATGCGAGAACTCATTGCAAGGAATGATATCGCACCTGATGATGTAGCTTCTGTGTTCATTTCTACCACGGTAGAAATTGATGCTGTTTTCCCAGCAAAGGCCTTGAGATTACTTGAAGGATGGACCCATGTCCCTGTAATGTGCATGAGAGAGATTCCGGTGACTGGCTCATTAGAGAAATGCATTCGGGTCATGGTCCATTTGAATACAGATAAGAAACAAACCGAGATAAATCATGTTTATTTGGAGCGGGCCGTCATTTTAAGACCTGATTTAAATGCGTAATTTCAATGTCAACAAAAATTTTGATAAAAAGTGGTGAAACCTATGAGATGGAAAGAAGAAATTCTGGAACTAGCTCCTTATCAGCCTGGAAAATCGATAGATGAAGTCAAAAGACAGTATGGCTTGGATCATATTGTCAAGCTTGCTTCTAACGAAAACCCTTTTGGCTGCTCACAAAAAGCGCTTAATGCCATTCGAGATTACGAATCTTCTCTAGCGTTATATCCTGACGGCTATGCGACAGACATTCGCACGAGTCTATCTGAATTTCTTGGCGTCGAGCCAAATCAATTGATTTTTGGAAATGGTTCTGATGAAAACATCCAAATAATTTCACGTGCCCTATTGCGTTCTGGCTATAATACCGTCATGGCTTCTCCAACCTTTTCCCAATATAAGCATAATGCCATTATTGAAGGAGCAGAGGTAAGAGAGGTCCCGCTTGTAAGTGGGGAGCATGATCTTGAGGGCATGTTAGCTGCAATTGATGACAAAACGAATATTGTTTGGCTATGTAGCCCGAATAATCCAACAGGTACATATATTCCCGAAAAAGATTTAATTAGTTTCCTAGAAAGAGTACCAAAGGAAACGCTTGTTGTTCTTGATGAGGCCTATTATGAATATGTCGTGGCCGAGGATTACCATCAGTCCATTGATCTCGTAAAACAATACGAGAATCTCATCGTTCTAAGAACATTTTCCAAAATCTATGGCTTGGCCAGCCAGCGTATTGGCTATGGAATTAGCAATGAGAAGGTTATCCGTACGCTTGAGCCGGTAAGACAGCCCTTTAATACGAGCACTTTTGCGCAAATAGCTGCTATTTCTGCTCTTCTAGATCAGGAATATGTAGTAGAGTGTAGGCAAAGAAACCGCGAAGGCTTAGAGCAGTTTTATCAATTTTGTGATAAGCACCAATTATCCTACATGAAGTCACAAACGAATTTTATTCTGATCGATTTCAAAGTGGACGGAAATGAAGTCTTTCAATATTTACTAGAAAGAGGATATATTGTACGGTCAGGCAGTGGGCTTGGCTTCCCGACCTCAGTCCGCATTACGATAGGCTCGAAGGAGCAGAACATTGGAGTGCAACAAGTGATTGAGCAATTTGTCAATGAGCGAAAGAACAAAGCAGCCCTTTCGAATCATTAGTTCCTACCAAGAAAGCAGGTGATCCCTTGAAAGGTCATGTATTTGTCATTGGGCTTGGACTCATCGGGGGTTCATTGGCTCTATGTATCAAGAAAGAACACCCAGAAGCGACATTGGTTGGCTATGATCTCAATGAAAAGCAATGTAAACTTGGAAAAATGCTTGGTGTCGTTGATGAAATCGCAGATAGCATTGAAAGTGGAGCTGTACATGCTGATTTAATTGTGATTGCAACTCCTGTAAAGGAAGTGGAACGGCTGATCGAGCTTCTCTGTGACCTCCCGTTAAAAGAAAAGGTCATTATTACCGATGCAGGGAGCACGAAAACAGAAATCGTGAAGAAAGCAGCCTGCCTGAAGGAGAAGGGGTATACGTTTATCGGTGGTCATCCAATGGCAGGTTCTCATAAAAGTGGAGTGACTGCGGCAAAGCCGATATTATTCGAAAATGCCTTCTATTTATTAACCCCTGAGCCAGATACAAAGCAAGAAGCAGTGGAAACTCTTCAACTTTGGCTCAAGGGGACAAAGGCGAAGTTTTTGAAGGTTTTGCCTAGTGAGCATGATTATTTGACGGGGGTCATCAGCCATTTCCCACATGTGATTGCGGCATCCCTCGTTCACCAGGCTGAAAAAACGAGCCAAACTCAAAATCTTGTCACGAGGCTTGCTGCAGGGGGATTCCGGGATATTACTCGAATCGCCTCAAGCAACCCGACGATGTGGAGAGATATCTCCTTACATAATAAGAATGTCCTATTAACGCTTTTAAATGAATGGAAGGAAGAGATGGAGAGTATCTCGCAAATGCTGATTGAAGAGAATGAGGAGGCACTCTATCAATATTTCTATCAAGCGAAGAAATTCCGTGATGAAATGCCAATCAAGGAGAAAGGTGCTATTCCAGCATTCTACGATTTATTTGTGGATATTCCCGATTATCCTGGTGTAGTTTCCGAGATCACAGGATACTTGGCCCAGGAAAACATAAGCTTAACCAATATTAGGATTCGTGAAACACGTGAAGGAATTTACGGGGCTCTAGTCATTAGCTTTCAAACAGAAGAGGATCGGGAAAAAGCGGAAAGCTGTATAAAGAGATTTACCAATTTTGAAACTTCGATAGGGTTATAAGGAGGTGATGTCATGAATACTACATCATTAACCGTTCATGTTAATAGACTTACTGGAGAAATTCATATTCCTGGTGATAAGTCCATTTCCCATCGCTCGATTATGTTCGGTGCCATTGCAGAAGGAACAACAACCATCACGAATTTCCTGACAGGCGATGACTGTCTGAGTACGATTTCTTGCTTTCAAAAGCTTGGTGTCGAAATCATACAGGATCATGAAAAAGTGACAATCCATGGCACTGGATTTGAAGGCCTTCAAGAACCAAGTGAAATTCTTGACGTCGGAAATTCAGGAACAACAATTCGTCTCATGATGGGTATATTGGCAGGTCGACCATTTTTTTCTACGCTGATCGGGGACGACTCCATTGCCAAAAGACCGATGACGAGAGTGACTAAGCCTCTTAAAGCTCTAGGAGCCGGTATTGATGGGCGAAGTGGTGGAGAATATACTCCGATCTCGATTCGGGGAGGCAGTCTTAAAGGGATTGAATATCAAGTGCCTGTAGCCAGTGCACAGGTTAAATCGGCTATTTTGCTTGCTGGACTTCAAACGGGAGGCACAACGAAGGTCATAGAAACGGCAAAGACAAGAGACCACACAGAAAGAATGATTCAGCATTTTGGCGGTGCTGTAGAGGTTGATGGGCTATCCGTCTCTGTTCAGGGTGGACAACAATTGAAAGCTGCTGATGTGCATGTTCCTGGTGATATTTCCTCTGCGGCCTTCTTCCTCGTTGCCGGAGCGATCGTTCCAAATAGCGAGATCATCTTGAGAAATGTAGGACTGAATCCGTCTAGAACAGGAATCATTGATGTAATGAAAGAGATGGGGGCCGATCTAGAGATTTTCAATGAGGATCTTGCCGCCTTTGAACCCGTTGGGGATATGAGGATTAAAACCTCATCTCGCAAGGGAATGACCATTGGTGGAGACTTGATTCCAAGACTAATTGATGAAATTCCTGTCATCGCACTGCTGGCGACACAAGCTGAGGGAGTTACAGTCATCAAGGATGCCGAGGAGCTCAAGGTAAAGGAGACCAACCGCATTGATACCGTTGTTCACGAGCTTGCGAAGCTGGGAGCAAGGATTGAAGCCACTAATGATGGAATGATCATTCATGGGCGAACTAATTTGTCCGGTGGAATTGTAGATAGCTATGGAGATCATCGTATCGGCATGATGCTAGCGATTGCGGCATTGATTTGTGAAAAAGAAGTCAACCTTGTGGATGCCGGTGCCATTTCCGTATCCTATCCCAACTTTTTCTCTCATTTAGAAAACCTATTATCGTAAACTCTTCCATGCTGTAGTCATCTGCAGCATGTTTTTTTCTGCATATTTATTTTTGCTCCAGCATAGCTTGTCATAAGACCGTTTGAAAAGGGTGGTTTGATGGCGTATATCATCGAGAATGCCAATGTATTGAAGGAGTCTGGATTGAAACAGCTCTCTCTCTTGATTAAGGATGAGAGAATACATTCAATAAGGCCCTCCTTCAAGAAATTCTCCTATATGAGATTGAATGCAGAGAGCTATGTAATGACCCCTTCCCATATTATCTATTGTCCAGAAATCCCAGTTGATACTTCCTTTCCGAATATGAAGCAGTTTTTTATTGATACGTTCATCGTTAGAGGATGTACGATGTTTCTTACCAACACAACTATTGAAAAAGAGCATTTATTAAAAAAATCCTTGCAGCAAATCAAGAGAAATCTTCTTAACAGTCCCATTGATTTTACAGTTGGCGTCAGAATCTCTCCCTCATTATTAACCCCAAATTTTATAAGAAAATGTAAGAAGGAGAAAATTCCAGCAATATTTGTCGAAATCGATTCAAAAAGTAGGCTAGATCTTATCCCTTGGGGATGGATTAGAGAGGCGATGTTCCCCTACAATAGCCCGCTCATCCCAATTTTCTTAGATGAACGGGAGAGACAGAGAAAAAGTGCTCAAATGAGGTGGACAAGCATCATGAATATGGAGAAAATCCCTTCTATCGAGTATGAACTGAAGGCTAAAGAGCCAATTTCCCGAACGAATCTAAGTAAAATGGGAATATATCCAAAGAGGTTAGGCATTCATCAGGGTGGGGAGGTCAGTTATAATTTCTATTTGAAAGCTGATGATAGGATGGAAATAGAAGAAAGCAAGCTTTTTCAAGAATATTTGGAAAGATTGGTGGTAGCGGTTCATAGAGGAAAGGTCATAAAAGCGGGTGCCAATGTTTTCTTCCGTCCTGGCTTTGGTGAGCATGTGATTGTTGACAAACCCTCATTTTTTTACATGGAATGAAACCCTTATATTATGAAGCTTCCCCTTTTTCTATTATAATGATAGGTACGAATAGATAGGGAAAGGAATAAAGAATGGACAAAATAAATAATATCATCACATTATTAGAGAATGGTCAGCATGAAGAGGCGTTCCAAGGCTATACACAAATTCTTGCAGATGGCACCAATGATGAACGATTCATTCTCGCTGAGGAATTGTTTCAATATGGCTTTCTCGAAGAAGCGAAGAAGCTTTTTGAAAGATTGCTTGAAGCATATCCCGAGGAAGGGGAGATTCTTGTTTCCCTTGCCGAAATTTTTGTGGAGCAGGGTGAGGAAGATGAGGCTCTCGAACTATTAAGCAAAATAAGGGAAGATGACCCGACTTATCCACAAAGTCTGTTATTGCAAGCGGATCTATATTTAATGGAGGGACTGTTTGAGGTCAGTGAACAGAAATTATTGAAAGCTAAAACCACCCTTCCCGATGAGGTAATCATTGATTTTGCCTTGGGGGAATTATATTTGGAGCAGGGGCGATTTATCGAAGCCATTAGGTCCTATGAGAATGTATTAGCTACCGCAGAAGTTCTTGCTGGAGTCAATATCCATCAAAGATTGGGTGATGCATTAAGCGCTGGTGGTGCATTTGAGGAAGCCTTGCCGCATTACGAACAGGCATTAAATGATAGTCTCGAAATCAATACTCTGTTTCAGTATGGCTTCACTGCCTTCCAAGCAGGAATGAATAAGACGGCCATTGAGAAATTTACAGAGCTGAAGGAATTGGATCCTGAATATCATTCACTCTACCTCTACTTAGCAAAGGCATATGAACGGGAAGAAGAGCTTGACAAAGGCTTTTCTGTAATTCAGGAAGGTTTGCGTTTTGATGAATATAATAAGGAACTTTATTTTTATGGTGGGAAGCTGGCATTAAAGCTCCACCAAGAGGAGTCTGCAGAGAAGCTGTTAAGACAAGCACTTGCCTTGGATCCGGAATTTATCGAGGCTGGATTAACGATTAATAAATTATTGCTGCATCAGGAAAGATATGAGGATGTCCTTGAAATTATTGAGATTTTTGCAGCAAATGGAATAGAGGAACCCCATTTATTATGGGATGAGGCTGTCGCTCTACAGCATTTGGAAAAATATTCGCATGCATTAAACAAATATCAACTTGCATATAATTCTCTAAAGAATGATACCGATTTTCTATCTGATTATGGATACTTTCTGCTTGAGGAAGGAAAAAGGGAAGAGGCTGCCGAAGTATTTAATAAGCTTCTCAAACAGGATCCTACAAATACGGAGTACGAAGAGCTTTTGTTAAGACTTACGGATGAGTTGGATAGTTCCTACTAAAAACTTGTATGCAGAGGAGGGCATAGCGATGAAGACCCCTGTATCTGTCAACGAGAAAAAAGATTTTATTCGCTGGTTTTTAAATCATTACCAATTGAAGAGGCGCGAGTGCGTGTGGATCCTCAATTATTTGATGAGCCATGATCAGCTTATGGAAAAGGTTCATTTCGTCGAGCAGGCCCAATATTGTCCACGTGGTCTAGTCATGTCGACTCATTGTGTGGATGAAGTTCCGTTTCGTTTCTATAAGGAAAATGTGATGACAACCGATGCGGAGAAGTCCTTTCACGATATACGACTAAATCGAGATGAAGAAATTTTTATCCAATTAAATTTTTATGCCTCAAATAAGGCTCATCAGTATGCGGCAGTTCTTGAGGAAAACCCATTCATGCCGAAAAGCCTTCACATTAGTGAAAAAGACCGGTTGATTGCTGAAAATTTTCTATCTTCAAGCATCAAGAATTTCCAAAGAGAGAAGCTGCTTCGATTGATCGATGAAGCACTCGATAAACAGGATAAAGCTGCTTTTAATCAATTAACCAAGCAATTAAAGAAGCTTGGGAAAACATAATCTTATGGAGCTTGCTAAAAAAGCAGGCTTTTTATTTTGCGCTATGTTCACCCTGTGCAAAATGGTATGATAGTATAGGATTTGAGATGAGGGGTGATTAGATGAAATGGGTTGCAAAAGATATTGAAGTGTATTTAGGTGCAAAAGAATATGTGGATACAGTGGTACTGCCATTACTTCCTGTTTCTTTTGCAGATGATATTAAACAAACAGCATCGATGACGGAGTTCATTACTTTATTATCAGGACAGCTGGAAAGACAATTTAAGGGAAGGCTTCTGATGCTTCCTGGCTTTTCATACATAAAGACTGAGTCAGAGGAAAAACTGTTAGAAACTGTGAATCATTGGGGAGCGGAATTTGTCAAACAGGGATTCAAGCATGTCTTTTTTGTCACGTCTGACAGCGACTGGAAAGCGAGAGAAGATAAGCTTGATGGCTCATTGATTTGGCTTCCTTTCTTACCGCTAGAACATATGGATAAAAATTATCTCAATTCTATTTTAGAAGACCAAGTGAAGCAAATGATCAGTCTCTTTATTAAAAAGTGGCAAGACCGTGACTCGCAGTGAATTTAGTCACACAGTTGCCACGGTTTAAGTGATTTATTATATTGACCAAAGGTATAGATTGATATATCATGGTTATGTCCTAGTTTTATATTGTGTTGAATGATGTCCGTTGGACTACAATTTCATAATAGAGGGGGGAAAGGTATGAGCAAACAGCGCGTAACAAGACGTCAATTCCTAAACTATACACTTACTGGTGTTGGTGGATTCATGGCTGCAGGGATGTTAATGCCAATGGTTCGTTTTGCGGTTGACCCTGTGTTGAAGCATAATCCGGCGGGTGACTTTATTGTCACTGATAAGAAAATTTCGGATATTACAAATGAACCTGTACGAGTAGACTTTTCTTTTGAACAGCAGGATGCTTGGTACACTGCTGAGGTAACGAATACGGCATGGGTATATAAAGATGACAAGGGAGAGATTGTCGCATTATCTCCAGTTTGTAAGCATTTAGGCTGTACCGTAGACTGGAATACGGACAAGGCAAATCCAGAACATTTCTTCTGTCCATGTCATAATGGATTGTACACAAAGGATGGTACGAACGTACCTGGTACACCACCATCAGCTCCGCTTGATGTATATCCATACAAAGAAGTTGATGGATATTTGGCTTTAGGTAAAGCAGCACCGCGAAAGGAGGCGTAATCATTGTTAAACAAGATTTATGATTGGGTAGATGAGCGTTTGGATATTACGCCTTTGTGGCGGGATATTGCAGACCATGAAGTTCCTGAACATGTAAACCCTGCACATCACTTTTCAGCGTTTGTTTACTGTTTCGGTGGTCTAACGTTCTTTGTAACAGTTATTCAAATTTTATCCGGTATGTTCTTAACGATGTACTATGTTCCGGATATCAAAAATGCTTGGGAATCCATTTATTACTTACAAAATGAAGTTGCTTTCGGACAAATTGTTCGGGGTATGCACCATTGGGGTGCGAGTTTAGTTATCGTAATGATGTTCTTACATACGTTACGTGTTTTCTTCCAAGGAGCATATAAGAAACCACGTGAGCTTAACTGGATCGTTGGGGTTCTCATTTTCTTTGTCATGCTAGCACTTGGGTTAACAGGTTATTTATTGCCTTGGGATATGAAAGCGTTATTTGCGACAAAAGTAACACTTAACATTATTGATTCTGTCCCATTTATAGGTGAATACTTAAAAATACTAATTGCCGGACATTCTGATATTGTAGGTGCACAAACAATCACTCGCTTCTTTGCGATTCATGTATTCTTCTTACCTGCCGCATTGTTTGGACTAATGGCTGCCCACTTCTTAATGATTCGCAAACAAGGTATTTCAGGTCCGTTGTAAAATTTTTTCGAACTCAATATTGTGAATTTTTAAAAGGAGGGGAATTGCTCCATGCATCGTGGAAAAGGTATGAAGTTTGTGGGAGATTCACGTGTCCCTGCTTCAGGTCGTATGCCTAATATTCCGAAGGACTATTCGGAATATCCAGGAAAAACAGAAGCTTTCTGGCCAAACTTTCTTCTGAAGGAATGGCTCATTGGTGCTGTTTTCCTTGTAGGATTCTTATGTTTAACGGCTGTTCATCAGCCACCGCTGGAAAAAATCGCGGATCCGAGTGATACAGCTTATATTCCGATGCCAGACTGGTATTTCTTATTCTTGTATCAATTATTAAAATATACTTATGCTTCAGGACCATATGGGCTTATCGGAGCATTGGTTATTCCAGGGTTAGCTTTCGGTGCATTGCTTCTTGCTCCATTTATTGATCGTGGACCTGAGAGACGTCCATCGAAGCGTCCTTTAGCAACTGGTTTCATGCTTCTTGCTTTAGCTTCTATTACCTATTTAACTTGGGAATCTGTCGTTAATCACGACTGGGAAGCTGCAAAGGCACAAGGAGCCATTGTTGCGGATGTAGAAATTGATAAAGAATCAGATGGCTATAAGGCACTCGAAGCCTATACTTGTACGAGCTGCCATGGCGGTGACCTTGCGGGAAGCGGACAAAATCCAGCTCTTATCGATACAGGTCTAACTGCTGAAGAAGTAGCTGATATTGCTAAGAATGGTAGAGGTGCGATGCCAGCTGGAATCTTCAAAGGGACCGATGAAGAGCTGAAAGCACTTTCTGAATTCATCGCTGGTTTATCATCTAAATAACTTTTACGAAAGCTGACGGAAATTCGTCAGCTTTTTTAATCTACATTGAAGAATGGAGGTGTTGGATTTGAAGTGGATCTATTCAATCTTAGGCAATCGTTCGGTCCTTTGGCTGCTACTCCTCGTCAATTTCTTGGGAACTGCCTATGGCTATTATTGGTACAGAGACCAGCTGTCAAGGACACCTGATATTTTTTTAGCATTTGTTCCCGATAGCCCAACGGCTAGTTTGTTTTTTTTATTTGTGTTAGGCGCATTTATTTTAGGAAAGAACCTTCCACTCTTTGAAGCTCTAGCCATTGTTACCCTATTTAAATATGGGATTTGGGCTGTTGTCATGAATTTTCTCGTCTTTATCGTTTCTGGAGAGCTGGACCCAATCGGGTTGATGCTCATGATTTCTCACGGTGCGATGGCAATAGAGGGAGTACTGTACGCTCCTTTTTACCGTTTTAAGCTCTGGCATTTGGTGGTTGCGGGGGTTTGGACTTTACATAATGACATCATTGATTATGTTTTCTTTATGATGCCGACCTATCATATGCTTAATGATTATATGCCGCAAATTGGTTATTTCACGTTCTGGTTAAGTGTAGCATCATTAGGGATTGCCTATTACTTCGTTTTACGAAAACAAAGATTTACTCTCTCCATTAAATAGAGACCGTTCATATTGTTGGTCTAACCTTGTCCACCCTCTCATACGATTTAGTAGAAAGGGCTATTTTTGCATGGATGGTTACGTGTTGAAAATAGACGAACCATTGTGAAAGTGCAGATTGTAATGTGAGGGGGGACCGAAATTGAAATGGAAAGCAGCTATTTTTTTAATGATTATGCTTGTTATTACACCAGTAACGACACTTGCTACACATCATACATCCTCGATCGAAAAGCTTGATCAAATATCTGATGAGGCTCTTCAGTTGGTGAAATCCTCGCGCTATGAGGAAGCAAAAAAGCTCCTAGAATATTTTTCAGATCAGTTCTTGCTTTATACAATGGAAAATCACAGCTTCTCAATAGATGAAACACGGATTGTTACTCTTGCTCATAACGAGGCAATCGAGGCGATGAGCAGTGGGACGATGAATCATGAGGAACGAATCAATCGTGTGACCAAATTCCGATTAGCGATCGATGCAATCACCTCCTCCAATCAGCCTCTTTGGACAGAGATGGAGGGACCGATCATGTCTGTTTTTGCAGGGGTGAAGGAGGCAGCATTAAATGGTGAAAATGAAAGCTTCCACTCCCAATTGAATTCTTTCTTATCCCTTTATGAGACGATCTATCCGAGTATGAAGCTAAATGCCCCAGTTCAAACGGTACAAAAAATTGATGCGCGCATTCAATTTATCGATGAATATCGACCGCAGATTCTATCCGATCAAACGAGCCAAATCGAATTAGAGGCATTGGAGCAGGATCTAAGGGATTTATTCGACCAAACCTCTGAGGATGAAGCAGATCCTTCCCTTTGGTGGGTGATCATTACAACTGGCAGTATCATCATCGTTACATTATCCTATGTCGGATGGAGAAAGTATAAGGGAGAAAAAGAAAAGGAAAGAGAGAAGAAAAGAATGTAATGGATAGATGCTTTTTGGTTGACTCCTATAATAACGATTACTAGAATATACATAACAACATTGTAATGGAGGAACTGAGAAAACATGTTTCTGATTTATTTTGCTTTCATCGTTTTGATTCCAATCCTAGCTCAGCTCAAGGTGAAAGGGGCCTACTCCAAATATTCACGAATCGCTTCTTCTTCCCATATGCGGGGTGCGGAGGTGGCGAGAAGAATACTTGATTCAAATGGATTGTATCATGTTGATGTAGTGGAAACACGCGGACAATTAACCGATCATTATGATCCAAGATCAAAGACCGTCCGCTTATCTTCAGCTAACTACCACGGACATTCATTAGCAGCTGCTGCGATTGCGGCGCATGAGGTCGGACATGCCATACAGGACCAAGAGGACTATGCAGCCCTTCGACTTCGCCACGCATTAGTACCTGTTGCAAATATTGGTTCAAATTTATCCTGGATTCTCATTATGGTTGGTCTTCTTGCACAGTTAAGTGGATTGCTCCTACTCGGGATTATTTTCATGGCTGCAGCCGTACTATTCCAACTCGTTACACTCCCGGTTGAGTTTAATGCATCTAATCGGGCGATGGATCAGGTTGTATCTCTAGGTATCATCCGTAATGATGAAGAGCGGCAAACGAAGAAGGTACTGAGTGCAGCGGCCCTAACATATGTCGCAGCTGCGGCCGTAGCAGTGCTAGAATTGCTTCGACTTGTATTGATCTTTACCGGAATGCAAAGAGACGAATAGGAATTAGAAAAAGACAGCCAGACCGGCTGTCTTTTTCTAATTCTTACGTATTATCTTTCAATTGGTCTCTTATTTTCATCTAATGTAAAGCCTTCCCCAAGAACATCATGAACGACGCTGACGGATACAAATGCATGGGGATCAACCGATGTCACAAGGTTTTTTAATCGAACCATCTCATTTCTCCCGACCACACAGTAGAGGACATCCTTTTCCTGCTTTGTGAAGGAGCCATGCCCTTTCAAAGCAGTTACCCCACGGTCCATCTCCTTCATAATTTTGGCAGAGATTTCATCGCTTTTTTCCGAGATGATCATTGCTCCCCGTGCGGAATGTCCTCCTTCTTGCATAAAGTCAATCACTCTTGCCCCGACGAACACCGCAACCAATGTATACATCGCTTCCCGATAGGATAAGTAAAAAATTAGCGAAAGGGTGATGACGATAAAATCAAACATAAACATTGTCTTTCCCATGCTCCAGCCCAAATACTTTTGTCCGAGCCTTGCAATAATGTCGACACCACCGGTTGTTCCACCAAACCGAAAGATAATTCCAAGTCCAATTCCGATAAAAACACCGGCAAAGAGCGCTGCAAGAGTCATATCATCGTTCAGCGGAATATCGAATTGATAGCGCTGGAAGAGCCAAAGAAAAATCGACACACTCACCGTCCCGATTAACGTGTACAAGAAGACATTTCTTCCAAGCAGCTTCCAGCCTATAAAAAAGACAGGGATATTCAATAGAAGGTTTGTATAGGACGGATCGATCTTAAAGAGAAAATAAAGCAGTAATGTGATCCCTGTAAAACCACCTTCAGCGAGATTGTTTTGCATATTAAAATGAACAATCCCAAAGGAAAAAATCGCCGAACCGAGCAATATGAAAAGAGTGTTCTTTATTTTAAGTCCAAAGAGCATAGACATTTCCTCTCTTTCAAATTCTTAACACCTTTAAAACGCTTTAATTATAAGTGAACAAACTGGGAATGGCAACAAAGGATGGATTTTTCTATCATGTTGTAGCTGTTTGAATCAAGAAATTAATAGAAGTTCCCATTGCTTTCACTCTATAAAAGAAAAAATATTTGTAATGAGATTCTATATTGTCTAGAATTAATTTTAATAGTGTAAGACAAGAGGTGACAAAATTGGAGAAAGAAAAGACAGTAAAGGAGCTTCAAGCAGAAGTTCATGAATATATTTCTCAGTTCAAGGAAGGGTACTTCAGTCCTCTCGCTTTGATGGCGAGAATGACGGAGGAATTGGGGGAATTAGCACGGGAAGTCAATCATTATTATGGAGAAAAGCCAAAGAAAGCGACAGAGGATGAAAAAACGATCGAGGAAGAGCTAGGGGATGTTCTATTTGTATTAACCTGCTTTGCCAATTCATTAAATATTGATTTGGAGCAGGCCCATGACCGGGTAATGACTAAATTTAAGACAAGAGATAAAGATCGTTGGACAAGGATTAAG
This sequence comes from Bacillaceae bacterium UBA7792, assembly GCA_002480735.1. Lineage (GTDB taxonomy): Bacteria > Bacillota > Bacilli > Bacillales > Cytobacillaceae > Robertmurraya > Robertmurraya andreesenii. The sequence continues at coordinate 31,837 of DLCS01000019.1, forward strand.
GAGTGAACAGAATGACTAAGGTAAGGGTAATTATTGCCGGTCCAAGAGGAAGAATGGGCCGAGAAGCTGTGCAGCTTGTTGAAAGAACGGATGAGTATGAATTAGTGGGAGCCATCGATTACAAATACGATGGAAAGCAACTTAGTGACATCGAAGGGTTTCAACATATACATATTCCTGTGTTTGGAAATATTGAATCATGCTTAAATTCAGTTCAAGCGGATGTTCTCATTGATTTAACAACACCAGAGGTGGGAATGCATCATACGAGAACAGCCTTGCTCCATGGGGTACGTCCAGTCGTAGGAACAACCGGTTTTCAGAAAGAGGATTTACAAGAGCTCGAGCAGATTTGCCATGAAAAAGAACTAGGCTGTATCATCGCACCTAATTTTGCTATTGGAGCCGTCCTAATGATGAAATTTGCGCAAATGGCTGGAAAATATTTCAGCGATATTGAAATCATTGAACTGCATCATGATGGGAAGCTTGATGCTCCTTCTGGTACGGCAGTGAAAACCGCCCAGATGATCGCAGAAGTAAGAGAGAAGAAAACACAAGGCCATCCAAATGAAAAGGAAACAATCGCTGGGGCAAGAGGCGCTGATTATGAGGGTATGCATATTCATTCCGTTAGACTTCCAGGCCTCATTGCGCATCAGCAGGTCATGTTTGGTGCAGACGGGCAGACCTTAACCATTAGGCATGATTCCTATAACCGCGCTTCGTTTATGTCAGGGGTCAAGCTTGCTGTTGATACCGTCATGAAAATGGATGTTTTTGTATACGGGCTTGAAAACATTATCGAGTAGATAAGAAATGAGAGGATAAGATGAAGATTGCATTAATTGCTCATGATAAGAAAAAAGATGATATGGTCCGCTTTGTAACCGCCTATGAAAATATTCTCAAAGAGCATTCTCTTTTTGCAACAGGGACAACTGGTGCCAGGATTATGGAGGCAACAGGGCTTAAGGTGACTCGCTTTCAATCGGGTCCTCTCGGCGGGGATCAACAAATCGGTGCGATGATTGCCAAAAATGAGATGGATGTTGTTCTATTTTTTCGCGATCCTCTCACAGCACAGCCCCATGAACCGGATGTATCTGCATTAATTCGTCTCAGTGATGTATATTCTGTTCCCCTTGCGACAAATATGGGGACAGCAGAGGTTATCATTAAGGGCTTAGAGCGTGGGGACCTATCATGGCGAGAGATAATGGAGACTAGAAACGGAGACTAGCATGGAAAACAAACTAGATATATTAGCATTTGGAGCTCATGCCGATGATGTTGAAATTGGCATGGGGGGAACCATTGCTAAATATGCAGCACAGGGCAAGAAAATCGGGATATGTGATTTAACAGCGGCGGAATTATCCTCCAACGGTACGGTTGGAATCAGGGGAAAGGAAGCAAATGAAGCGGGAAGAATTCTGGGTATTTCCGTTAGAGAAAATTTGCATTTACGGGATCGAGGGTTGTTTCTTACAGAAGACTCTATTCGACAGGTAGCGTCCATCATTAGAAAATATCGTCCTCAAATTATTTTTGCGCCCTATTCAATCGATCGCCATCCTGACCATGGCAACTGCAGCAAAATAGTCGAAGAGGCGTTTTTCTCTGCGGGTATACGCAAGTACATAACCATGGATGAATATTCACCCCATCGTCCGAGTCAAATCTATTTTTATATGATTAATGGCTTTCACAAACCCGATTTTGTCATAGACATAACTGATTATATGGACAAAAAAATCGCAAGCTTAAATGCTTATCAAAGCCAGTTTCAAAAGACAGCTGGGAGCTTTGACACCCCGCTCGTTAATGGGTATATCGAGACGGTTGAAGCAAGGGAAAAGCTATTTGGCAAAGAGGTTGGTGTGAAATACGCGGAAGGCTTCAAAGTAAAGGCTCCCCTTGTCCTTAATCGAGATTTATTAGGAGAGACAGAATGAGAAAGAAATTAAAAATAGGGATTACCTGCTACCCGACTGTGGGTGGCTCCGGAGTCGTTGCCACAGAACTCGGAAAAATGCTTGCGGAGATGGGGCATGAGATTCATTTTATCTCCTCAAGTCTTCCATTTCGGCTGAATAGAATGTATCACAATATTTACTATCACCAGGTCGAGGTCAATCAGTATTCTGTGTTCCAGTATCCTCCCTATGATATTGCTCTAGCTAGTAAAATGGCAGAGGTTATTCAGCGTGAGAATTTAGATCTTTTACATGTCCATTATGCGATTCCCCATGCGGTATGCGCGATTCTTGCCAAGCAAATGAGTGGGAGAGATATTAAAATTGTGACAACGCTCCATGGCACAGACATTACCGTGTTAGGCTATGATTTAACATTAATTGATGCCATTCGTTTTGGAATCGAAAAATCTGACGTCGTTACGGCTGTTTCCAATTCTTTAATTGAACAGACCCATGAGCTCATTCACCCGGAAAAAGACATTATCCCTGTCTACAATTTTATCGATGAACGGGTATATCGAAGAATGGAAGCTTCTAGTTTAAGAGAGGAATTTGGCATTAAGCCGGAAGAAAAAGTGATCATTCATGTCAGCAATTTTCGTCATGTAAAGCGTGTGCCTGATGTGATTAAGGCATTTGCGAGGATTCAAGAAAGGATCGATTCAAAGCTTTTGCTTATTGGGGATGGCCCGGAAATGACGGTCGCCTTACAGCTTGTGGATAAGCTAAAATTGAAAGGAAAAGTACTTTTCTTAGGAAAGCAGGACAATCTTGAGGAATTATATTCGATTAGTGACCTGATGCTCCTTCTCTCTGAAAAGGAAAGCTTCGGTCTTGTCGCCTTAGAGGCGATGGCATGTGGAGTGCCTTGTATCGGAACCAATGTGGGCGGAATTCCAGAGGTCATTCTAGATGGGGAGACAGGATTCATTTGTGAATTGGGCGATATAACGGAAATCTCAGAAAAAGCACTCGTCATCCTTACTAACTACGATTTGCAAAGACGAATGGCCGATAGCTGTATTAGCATGGTGAACGAGCGATTTAGAGCAGAACATATTGTCAAACAATATGAGCGCTTATATTTTGATATTTTATCTAAAGGGTGAAAAAAATGAAGCCTCCCTTTCTTAAGGCATACCCATTGTTAGAGCAAATTGAAGATGCTGGATTTGAAGCCTATTTTGTCGGTGGCTCGGTACGCGACTTCCTTCTGAACCGAGAGATTTCTGATGTCGATATCGCCACCTCGGCGACCCCGTCTGAAATAAAGGGAATTTTCCCTAAAACCGTTGACGTAGGGATTGCCCATGGCACGGTCATGGTGCTTTATCAAGGGGAAACCTATGAGGTGACAACGTTCAGAAGTGAGTCTGAATATCAAGATTTCAGACGACCGAATGAAGTGACGTTTATTCGGTCCTTAGAGGAAGATTTAAGACGCCGTGACTTCACGATGAATGCCATTGCTATGAACAAAAAGGGGGAAATCATCGATCCCTTTGACGGGCAGGCTGCAATCAAGAACAAAGTGATTCAAACAGTCGGACTTGCAGATGAAAGATTTCATGAGGATGCCCTAAGAATGATGAGAGCTCTTCGTTTTGCCAGCCAGCTTGCCTTTACCATTGAGCCCAAAACCCTTTTAGCATTGAAGGAAAATGGGAAACTCCTTGAGAAGATTTCGGTTGAACGGATAACAATTGAGTTTGAAAAGCTGCTTTTGGGAGTTGACAGTAGGCGGGCTATGAAGCTTCTTTTGGAAACAGGTCTGTTTCAATATTTGCCTGGATTTAAGAAGAAAGAAGAGGGATTAACTACTTTTCTTTCCTATAAAATAGGCCCCGCTTTTTCAATTGAGGAGCATTGGGTTTTGCTGTTACATCTTCTTGGCGTCCTTCCTCAGGAAACAGAGGCTTTCTTAAGAAAATGGAAGCTCCCTCTGCAGAAAATAAGACGTGTGAAAAATGGAGTATATTGGCTTCATCAAAGGCTTGCTAGAGATTTATCCATTTATGATCTATATACTGCCCAAAGAGAACGAGCGATGAGTACGGAAAAGCTCTATCACGTATTAATGAAACAGGATGATAACCGTAGTATTGAATCCCTTGAAGTAAAATTTCGCTCCATGCCTGTCAAGAATAGAAGCGAGCTCGCGGTTACAGGCAGAGATCTAATGGACTGGTATGAAAAAAATGGTGGCCCGTGGATTGAAGAAAGGTTGCTTTCGATAGAAAAAGCAGTGTTAAAGGGAGAAGTCTTTAATCGCAAAGACGAGATAAAGGAGTGGCTGTTCACATGCAATCGGCCTTGAGGAAAAAATTGCTTGATGCGTTCACAGAACATGAGGGAGAGTATTTGTCAGGACAATATATAGCAGATTTGATCGGTTGTTCACGGACGGCTGTCTGGAAGCATATCGAGGATTTAAGGCAGGAAGGCTTTGAATTAGAGGCGATTCGAAGGAAGGGATATCGCATTCTGAAGACACCTGATCAAGTGACAGCGAATGAAATCCGGCTTGGTTTGAAGACAAAGATGATTGGTCAGAGAATACACTATCAGGAGTCCGTTGATTCAACCCAGAAGATCGCCCATCGCCTTGGTTTTGAGAATGTTCCAGAAGGCACGGTTGTCATTGCTGATGAACAGACTGGGGGAAGGGGCAGGCTTGAGCGTGCTTGGCATTCACCTAAGAGCACAGGGGTCTGGATGAGCATTATCCTTAGGCCGAATATTCCGATTCCAAAGACACCACAGCTTACTTTATTAGCTGCCGTTGCTGTTACTCAAGCAATAGAAGATTGCACAGGGCTTGAAGCTCATATCAAGTGGCCCAATGATATCCTTTTGAATGGAAAAAAAGTAACAGGAATTCTAACCGAGCTCCAGGCGGAACCGGATCGGGTACATTTTGTGATTATGGGGATTGGAATGAATGTCAATCAGACGAAAATGGACTTTCCTGCTGAACTTCAGTCGATTGCCACTTCTTTAAGTATAGAAAAGGGCTCTTTCGTCAATCGCGCTGAGGTCATACGAGCTGTTTTTCATCGACTTGAAAACCTCTACCAGCTTTATCTTGAAAAGGGTTTCCTACCGATCAAGCTGTTATGGGAAAGCTATGCTGTAAGCATCGGGAAGGTCGTGACAGCAAGGACTTTTTCGGGAGTGATAAAAGGAAGGGCAATGGGTATTACCGATGATGGAGTGTTAAAGATCGAAGATGAAGATGGTCGCATCCACGATATCTACTCAGCGGATATTGACATATAAGGAGTAAATTTATATAGCTATTTTCATAGGATTTGATATAATTTTTTTACGGGCAGTATCAATGCTGAACTGCACCATATGATTACAGCTTTTTCAATCAAAATAAGTGTCTGCCTAGATTCATTTACATGGACCGGGACAGAGGGATGAAACAATAACTTGAGATTTAAGAGATCCTTCTGAATTTTTGGATCTCTTTTTATTTTGTTTGTCTCCTCTTCCACCTAAAAAGGAGGAAAAATGATGAAAAGCACAACCGATTTTCAGAAGATGAAAAAGGAAAATGAAAAGATCGTCATGTTAACTGCTTATGATTATCCATCAGCAAAGCTAGCTGAGCAGACTGGAGTAGATGTCATTCTCGTTGGGGATTCACTTGGAATGGTCGTATTGGGCTATGACTCCACCATTCCTGTGACGTTGGATGATATGCTTCATCATGGGAAAGCAGTGAGAAGAGGAGCAAAGGATACTTGTATTGTCATCGACATGCCCTTTATGACCTATCACTTATCTGTTCGCGATACATTACTGAATGCTGCGAAGCTATTACAGGAGACCGGTGCGAACGCGGTGAAGGTAGAAGGCGCTGACGAGGTGCTTGACCATATTCGTGCGCTTACAAAAGCAGGAGTCCCAGTTTGTGCCCATCTTGGCCTAACACCGCAATCCGTTGGGGTTCTAGGTGGCTATAAGGTGCAGGGGAAGGACCGTCATGCGGCTCTGAAGCTTTTGGAGGATGCGAAGAAATGTGAGGAAGCGGGAGCATTTATGATTGTTCTCGAATGTGTTCCAAAGCAGATAGCAAGAGAAATTTCTCAGGCCCTTAAGATCCCAACGATCGGCATTGGTGCCGGTGTTGATTGTGATGGCCAGGTATTGGTCTATCATGATGTGCTCATGTATGGAGTAGACAGGCTGGCAAAATTTGTGAAGCCGTTTGCGAATATGAATGTCGAAGTTCAAAAGGGGCTTGAA
>DLCS01000061.1:0-452 GCA_002480735.1 Bacillaceae bacterium UBA7792
CCGTGCGAAAACAGCCATAAACAATTAGTAGAGTGTTCCTAATTATGCTATAATAAAACAAATATTTCCATCAATTTCTGTCTCGTACCGGAGGGCTTTGGAAGGATTGCATCAGCGAATTGAGTGAAAAGTATTTTCTATTTGAGGTGGGCTATGAAAGAGAAAATATCTATTTTAATTGCTGATGACCAACCAATTATTCGTGATGGATTAGCCACGATTTTGAGCCTAGAGGAAGACATGGAAATAGTCGGCAAGGCGAATGATGGAAAGGAAGCTGTAGAATTAGCCCGTCTGACCAATCCGAGTATTCTGTTGATCGATATTCGCATGCCAGTAATGAATGGAATCGAAGCGGTTCGAGAGATTAAGAGTTTTTTGCCAGAACTTCCTGTTGTCATGCTGACGACCTTTTCTGAGCAGGAATACATAATAGATGCACTTAAAGCAGG
>DLCS01000061.1:564-4212 GCA_002480735.1 Bacillaceae bacterium UBA7792
AAGGATATGGATACGGACCAGCTCATCAGTTCGATTAGAAGCTTTGTCTCAGGACATATTATTTTTCCTGTAGGGATTAAAGATTTCTTGATGAATCACTCGACCATCGCATCAGATGGTACTCCGACGTCAGAAGGAAAATCTATATTTCTATTATTAGAGCAAAAGGGGATCTCATTTTCTGAGCGGGAAAAGGAGTTGCTAGACCTCGTGCTGATGGGAAAGACGAACGAGGACATAAGCAAAGAATTTTATCTGTCTGTTGGCACGATCAAAAACTATTTAGGAGCCATTTACAAAAAAATAGGGATTAATAGCCGTTCTGAGCTCATGGCCTATATCTATTCGTTATTGAAGGAGCATGATTTTTTAAAATAAAATAAGATTCTGTTTAACTGGCTTTCCGTGAGGGTCAGTTTTTTTGTTTTATATGGAGGTGTTTCGGATCGCCTTTGGTAACATTATGCTAGCCAATGGTCACAAACTGTAGATCATCTATTTATCGCAAAATTTAAATGATAGAATATTTGAAAGACCAGATGCTGAAACGGGGCGTGCTAGATCATGAAAAAATTATCGGTGATATTAGCCATTCTGATTACAATTACCTTGGCATGGTTAGTCTTATTTAATTCTTCCTCCCAATCGAAGGAGGATTCTTACCCGCAAGCAAGGAGTGGATGGCTAGATCTAAGTAAGGTCTCCACGAAAGAGGTGGTGCCTCTTAACGGTGAATGGGCATTTTATTATAAGAAGCTGTTAGAACCAAATGAGATTATGAGTCATAACCCAACCGCCAATGTCCCGATACCAGGTATGTGGTCAAGCTATGAAGATGGACAAGGAAAGGTTTTTTCAAACCAAGGATATGGAACGCTGCACCTAATCTTGAAGGTTGGCTCGAAGGAAATTGACACGGAAAAAGCTTTGTACATTCCAGTATTTAATACTGCCTATGAAATATATATTGATGGAAAAAAGCTCGGAGGTGCCGGGAAAGTAGGTACAAATAAGGAGTCTATGACTCCACAGTATTTACCACAAATCTTCTATTTCACTCCAACAGCAGAGCAGGTAGAGATTATTATTCAAACCTCCAATTTTTATCATATGAAAAGCGGGGTAAGCAAGGAAATTCTTTATGGCGATGCGGTGCGAGTAAGTAAATTAATTGATAAAAGAATTGCAAAGGATAGCTTTTTATTTGGCGTTTTCATCCTCATTATGCTCTATCATCTTGCTTTCTATTTTAACAGAAAACGGGAGTTCAAATCCTTCGTGTTTGGAATCCTTAGCTTTGTCATCGCTATGCGCATCGTCCTGATTGGAGAGTCACTACTTTATCAATATTTTCCGAACTTTAATTGGACAATCGGCTTAAAAATGGAATACCTAACTGTCAACTTTGGTTTCTTTCTTTATAGTGTCTTTTCCTACTATCTTTACCCTCATGAATCAAATATTGTGATTTACCGAATTTCCCTATTGGTAACGGGAGCGTTTTCTCTTTGTGTGCTTCTTACTCCTCCGACAGTATTTGGGTATTTGTTGAAGCCATCAGGGGTTGTAGCAGGCTGCCTAATTGTCTACTTCTCGTATGTGTTTGTTTTATCCATCATTAGAAAGCGCGAAGGGGCATCGATTATTTTTGTAACGGGTCTGTTTTTCTCATATACAGGGGTTCATGATATCTTGATGTATTTCGGCTTTATCCAATCTTTGGATCTCGTTCCTGTCGGCTTTTTCGTATTTATATTTTCTCAATTCATCGTTCTTGCAAATGGGTATGCAAGGTCATTTAATGAAGCTGATCGCTTGAACGAGAAGCTGAGGGAATTGAATGAGCATTTAGAGGATAGGGTCCAAGCACAAACAGCAACCATTGAGATGGCGATGAAAGAAACAGCTGTCGCATTGGCGGATAAGAAAGTACTACAGGAAAGAAATCGAATCATTGGAGAAATTCATGATACCGTTGGTCATATTCTTACTTCAATCATTATTCAAATAGAAGCGGGAAAAAGGCTCATTAAAAAGGATTCTGCTCTTGCCATAGAGAAGCTTGAAATCTCCCAAGGACAGGTTCGACAGGGATTGAATGATATCAGAAGATCACTCCGACTCATTAATGATGATAGAACCGTTGTTAAGGATCTTCTTTCTATTAGATCCCTGATTAAGGATACAGAGGCCAATATGGGAGTAATCATAGAAAGGGATATAAGACTGAAAGAAGAAGAATTATCAAAGGATCAGGAACTGGTCATTTATCGTGCCTTGCAGGAGGGACTAACGAATGGGGTTCGTCATGGTCAAGCAAAGCATTTTACTTTTGAACTCTTTCATGCGGATGAAGAAATTATTTTTAGACTAGAGGATGATGGGAACGGAGCGGATGAAATTAAGCATGGAATTGGTCTTGAGGCGATGCAGGAAAGGGTCAAACGAGTAGGCGGAACTATGTTTGTAAGATCGGAAAAAGGAAAAGGCTTTACGATAGAAATCCAAATCCCGCTTATTCCTCCTAACAATTTTGAATGAGGCATTGAGAGAGCAATGAAGAAGACGGCTGTTGCTCTTGCAGATAAAAAATTAGCTCTATTACTGGCTTTTACTTTTTGAAGGTCAGTTTTTTTGCTGCGGAATTTGCCCAAGGTCACATATACTTATCCGAAGGTCACTTTTCAGTATTTAAACAATAATTAACGTTGAATTCGTGATATATTGTATTAGTATTGGGAATATTTGAACAAATTGTGTCCTTAGTTGTTGCTGACTAGGCTGGCTGTATAGAATAAAAGAGCTGAAGCCTCTGAATCTTTGGGATATTGGGAGAAACTTTTTAGGGGGATTATGATGAATGGAATCACAGGCAAAAATGAAGAATTGGATAAGGATTGGCTGCAATTAATCATTGAGGCAAAAAAGATGGGGATTCAAATGGAAGAGATTCGTGATTTTTTTATTCATAATAGCCCGAATAGCCAAAAACAAATAGAGTTACTTTCCTTTCCAAAAAGGAAAACTGTCTAATTTGACAAATGGTGAATGCCATAACGACAATCTTCCTTTATTATCATACCGATTAACTTGGAATAAACACAATGGGGCAAGGTGCCATGGTGAGTGTGGCTTGACTGACACTTCCTAACTTTCTATCAGAATTTCCCGCTCCCTTTGTACCCATTACGATGCAGCGAATATCTGCATCCTTTGCTTCCGTAATAATTTCAATAGAGGGAGTTCCTAATCTAATTTTTGAAGAATAAAGCACTCTTGCTTCTTCTAGTAATCTGGCTGCTTCAGCAATTACACTTTCTCCAAGAATTTGATGATTCGGCTGGATGTTGATTAGCCTAATTTGATCCCCATAGGCCTTTGCCATGGAGATCGCAAAGCTTAAAGCATTTTGAGATGTTTTTGAACCGTCAATTGGAACAATGATCTTTTTACTCATATCTGTCCCTTCCTTCTGAGATTATCATTTCCTCAATTTTAGATTAGAATGATTATTCATCCAATTCAAGGACTAGAATAGACAAAACTATGACTTTTTCCCTACGTTCTTCTAAATGAAGCTATTCAAAAATTTGTAAAGAAAAAGGACGCCCCTCTACCCTAGACGCTTCTGCAATCCCTGTGCCAAAA
>DLCS01000147.1:0-1509 GCA_002480735.1 Bacillaceae bacterium UBA7792
TTTGAATATATGAAGAAATCGGTTGAAAGAACGTCACGCTGGGCGGAAAGATGCTTGAACGCCCACAGCCGTCCAACTGATCAAGGGCTGTTTGGAATCGTTCAGGGTGGTGAGTATGAGGAGCTTCGCAAGCAAAGTGCGAGGGACCTCACATCTCTAGACTTCCCTGGCTACGCCGTTGGAGGATTATCGGTTGGGGAGCCTAAAGAGGTGATGAATCGGGTTCTGGAATTCACGACTCCACTGCTTCCAACGAATAAACCACGTTATTTAATGGGTGTTGGTTCTCCAGATTCTCTAATTGATGGAGCCATTCGCGGCATCGATATGTTTGATTGCGTGCTTCCAACAAGAATTGCCCGCAACGGTACATTGATGACAAGCCATGGACGACTTGTTGTCAAAAATGCCAAGTACGCACGTGATTTTGGTCCGATCGATGAGCATTGTGATTGCTATACATGCAGAAATTATAGCCGCGCTTATATTCGCCACCTAATTCGTTGCGATGAAACCTTCGGAATAAGACTTACATCTTACCATAATCTTTATTTTTTGGTAAAATTAATGGAGCAAGTCCGCGAAGCGATTCGTGAGGATCGTCTCGGTGACTTCCGAGAAGAATTTTTTGAAAGATATGGCTTTAATAAGCCAGATGCAAAAAACTTCTAAAATAAAGACAAATACATGATAGGAAGGGAGGTTTTTAGATGGGAAGCAATTTAGCAACATTTATACCATTAATTTTAATGTTTGTGATTTTCTACTTTTTATTAATTCGTCCTCAGCAAAAGCGCCAAAAGGCGGTCAATCAAATGCAGAACGACTTGAAAAAAGGGGACAAGATCGTTACAATTGGCGGTCTTCATGGAATCATTGATTCCATTGATGAGGGCAAGATTGTCATCAAATGTGGAGATGGAAGCCGTCTTACATATGATCGTCAAGCAGTCCGCGAGGTTGTTGAAGCTTCAAGCGATTTGCTTGCCAAGAGCTAATAGGAAAAGCGCCTTTCATTCGGAAGGCGCTTTTTGCTTAAGCTTTCCTAACCTTTGGAGTGGTCATATTCACACCTAGGATTCCGCCCATCATCGCTGTTACAATATAGCATGCATGGTACACCATCTGCTCTAATGAAAACAAACTATCATGTCCTAAATATTGGAATAGGAAAATAATAAGTGTGTAGCCAATCCCTGTTAATGCTCCGCTCAACCATCCCTTCTGCTTCCCTTTACTACCTGAGATGAATCCCCCAAGAAAAAGTGCAATAAATGAAATAACGGTCGTGATGATGGCTAAAGAAGATTCTTGTGTGGAAGTAAATCTTAAAACTAATGAAAAAACAAAGCTCGCTACAATGAGTAAAACAAAAATCGCAATAATCCCGAAAAGAATGGAGGTTCCATAATTTCTTGATTCTTCTATCTTGACCCACTCCCCTCTAATATCTCATCAATGCTAGTACTCTTTAGTACATGCTTATTCTCTTACAAATGAAAATAGACT
>DLCS01000147.1:1665-3034 GCA_002480735.1 Bacillaceae bacterium UBA7792
TTTTCGTACGGATTGTGGCTTTTTCATAAGCAACAAAATTTGAGAAAAAGCCTTAATTCATGACCAACCTGATAACAACTTCATATAATTGTCGAGTTTGCCCATAATAAAGCAAAAGGTCAGTAAAGGAGCTAAACAAGTGAGTGATATTTTTTTCATACTAGGAAGAACGATTATTTTTTATGCACTCATTATCATCATTTTTAGAGCAATGGGAAAGAGAGAAATTGGAGAATTAAGCATTTTGGATTTAGTTGTCTACATTATGATTGCAGAAATGGCCGTTCTGGCTATTGAAAAACCGAAGCAAAATCTTTTGTATACGATTGTGCCCATGCTTTTTTTAATGTCTATTCAGATAACTTTTGCCTTTATCTCGCTGAAAAGCAAGAAATTCCGCGATATTGTTGAAGGGAAACCTACCGTCATCATCAATAATGGAAAAATTGATGAAGAGGAAATGAGAAAACAAAGATATAATTTTGATGATCTTTTACTCCAACTAAGGGAAAAAAATATAAAGAATATTGCAGATGTTGAGTTTGCTATCCTTGAGACCTCTGGCAAGCTTTCTGTTTTTGAGAAGGAAAAAAATCGGAGCGGAATTACCATCCCTTTAATCATTGACGGGCAAATCCAAGAAAGGAACTTGGAGAGAATTGAGAAAAATCTTCTCTGGTTTCGGCGGGAATTAAAAAAACTTGGATACAAGGATGTGAAGAATATTTCCTTTTGCAGCTATCAGGATGGTGAGTTCTTTATTGATGTAAAAGGGAATGAATGAGGAGACAGCTATCTGTCTCCTCTCCATGTTGATAAGTCAATGTTTAATTTGGCTATTCAAAGGCAAACCAAGTCAAGATTCGCCCGATTTTTGGAATTCTTTTCACATCTCTCTTTCTAATCAGCTTAAAGGCCAATAGAAGAACAAAGTAAGACAGGCTGATGATGAAGCTAGAAATGCAAATACTGATGGGAAGGGAGAGATTTGATAACGCTTTGGAAAAGATCCAATAACCAAGTCCTCCCGATAGTCCTATTGCGATAAAAGACTTCACATAATCAAGAATATAGAAGGTAAAGGAAATCTTTTTTAATACGGTTGAAAAATGTAAAAGGGTGACTAACACCATTCCAACAATGATGCCAAGGGCAGCTCCATTGATCCCAAAGCTAGGCTGTGTGGCAAGGGCAAAAATGACGCCTAGCTTGACTGCTGAGCCGATGATGCTATTGATCATCGCCGCCCTAGCTAGGTCTAAGGCTTGGAGTGTCGCCTGGAGCGGTGCCTGAAAATAATAGAATATGAAGAAAGGGGCCATAATCTTGATGAAAATAGCACCTGAATTCGTACCGTACATAAGCTCCA
>DLCS01000147.1:3105-19176 GCA_002480735.1 Bacillaceae bacterium UBA7792
CTGAATTCGTCCCGTACATAAGCTCCATAAGGGGCTCGGCCAGAACATAGAGGACAGCAATCGAAAGGCCCCCGGTTAAAAAAACGAAGCGGAGTGCCTGCTGTAATCGATACTCAATCAATCCCTTATCATTTCTGGAGTTTGCCTCGCTAATCGCCGGGACCAATGAGGTTGACAAGGAATTCGTGATAAAAGAGGGCAAAAACAATAAGGGCATTGCAAGTCCGGTAAGAGAGCCATATTGCTTTGTAGCAAGCACCGCACCAACGCCGGCAATAGCTAAGCTATGGGCAACGACAATGGGCTCGAGAAACCATGAGAGATTTCCGATCAATCTACTGCCAAGCGTTGGAATCCCTACTCCCATCAGCTCTTTGAAGGTGGATTTTCCACTTTTAATTTGCTTGAAAAAATTCTTTCTCACTGGAAACTTCTTTTTCAGTTTAAAAGCTGTGAACAAATAGATTAAAGACGCTAACTCACCGATGACTGCTGCAAGCATCGCTCCCGCCGCCGCATATTCAATTCCAAATGGAAGGAACATCTTCGTCAATACCGCAATTAAGGTAATTCGGACAAGCTGTTCAAGAACCTGAGAGAAGGCAGCAGGCTTCATATTCTGTCTGCCTTGGAAGTAACCTCGAATCACCGATGAAATGGCGACGATGGGGATAATCGGTGTAATGGCAAGCAGCGGTAGCTCTGTTCGGTTGTCGGTAAATAAAATATCTGATAGATAAGGGGTGCTAAAATATAAAATCGGTGTAAAAATGGCAGATAAAGAAAATGTCGTAGCTAGGGAAACAACAAGGATTTTCTTGATTTTCTTGAAGTCACCCTTTGCCTCTGCCTCAGCAACACTTTTGGAGATGGCAACAGGCAAGCCAAGCTGAGTGACGGTAATGACGAGCATGAGAGTTGGGAAAGCCATCATATAGAGTCCGACCCCTTCTTCTCCAATGAAGCGGGCAATGACGATACGATTAATAAAGCCCAGAATTCTTGTTACGAACCCTGCCACCAATAATATTAACGTCCCTCTTAAAAACTTAGACATCCTACTCCCTGCCTTCTCAAAATAGATGAATTCATATACAATTATCTATATGCGCTCATGTGGACAAAGCATGACAAGTTTCTATTCGAATCAAGGGGGAGTCTGGATGAATACCGTCCATGAGTTTGAACGTTTTCGCAACCAAGTGATACCAGCCTTGAAAAGTAAAGTAGAAGAATTAAGCCTTCTCGGTTATGGAACCGTTCGAGAGGAACAATTATGGGAGTTTCTGACCCATAAAAAATGGAAGAAGGTGAAGGAAGACAAAAAATTGTACGAAATTATCGACGATATTTTGTCTGTGAAGCCTGGAGAGTATATGAACTATGCATCAGTTGAGGCTCTCAAGCTTTCGGAGTTTTCCTTTGATAATGAAGAGGAGCTACGGGAATTGCTAAAATAATGGACAAACCACCAATATTTCACTTTTATTCTATTGAATACAAAATTGACAGCCGTTCCAAACTGTTTCATAATTACACTATTGACTTATTACAAGGGAACGGTAGTCGAGCAAGCTTTGAATGTCATGTTGGCTTTACCGTAAGGAGGATATTTACATAATGGTAAAACGGAGTCGTATCGTTGCGTTCTTCCTCATTGTTATCTTGATTGGGAGCTCAATGGGAGCAACGACCAAAAATATTTTAGGCAATATTAAGCTTGGCCTTGATCTGCAGGGGGGCTTTGAAGTCCTTTATGAGGTCATACCAGAAAAAGGACAAAAAGTAACCGAAAAAACATTAGCCAGTACTGCAGAAGCTTTGAATAGACGGGTAAACGCCCTAGGGGTAAGTGAGCCGGTCATTCAAATTGAAGGCAAGGACAGAATTCGTGTCCAGCTTGCGGGTGTTCATGATCAAAATAAGGCGCGTGAAATGCTTTCAACCGAAGCAAAGCTATCCTTTCGTGATGTGAATGATAATTTAATGATGGATGGGTCCGACCTAAAAGAAGGCGGAGCGAAACAGAGCTTTGACCAAAACGGAAACCCAAGTGTTTCATTAACCTTGAAGGATGCTGAAAAGTTTAAGGATGTTACCCAGAAAATTGTAGGCATGGGCCAACCCAATAATCTTCTCGTGATTTGGCTCGATTTTGAAGAAGGGAAGGATTCTTTCAAAGCTGAGGCTGCTAAGGAAGATCCTGCCTATCTATCTGCTCCACGGGTAAGCCAAGTTTTTAATACAGATACGGTATCGATTGAAGGGAACTTTACTGTCGAGGAAGCAACTACACTCGCCAACCTTCTAGATGCTGGAGCACTACCCGTTGAGCTGAAAGAAATTTATTCTACCTCAGTAGGAGCTCAATTTGGTGAGCAGGCATTGCAAAAGACGGTTTTAGCAGGGATTATTGGTATCCTCGCAATCTTTGTTTTTATGCTTGTATTTTACCGCTTTCCAGGCTTCATTGCCGTTGTGACCTTAACGATTTATATTTTCCTAACCCTGTTAATTTTCGATTGGATGAATGCTGTCTTAACTCTTCCAGGGATAGCGGCTCTCATTCTTGGGGTCGGGATGGCCGTTGATGCGAACGTCATCACGTACGAACGAATAAGAGAGGAATTGAAGGTTGGTCGAAGTCTGAAGGCGGCTTTTAAAGCTGGGAATAGCAATTCGTTTATGTCTATTTTGGATGCGAACTTAACGACGATTCTAGCTGCAGCCGTACTTTTTGTTTATGGGACAAGCTCAGTAAAAGGATTTGCTACTACGTTAATCATCAGTATCCTTGTCAGCTTCATTACGGCCGTTTATGGAAGTAGATGGTTGCTTGGCTTATGGGTGAACAGCAATCTCTTTAACAAAAAGCTAGGCTGGTTTGGGGTTAAGCAAAGTGAAATCCATGACATCAAAGAAGGCATTGATACAATTGAATTGCCTACTCGATTTGATAAATGGGATTTTGTTAAGCACCGTAAGAAATTCTTCACTTTTAGTATTGCAATAACTGTTGCTGGAATCCTGTGCTTGCTATTATTTGGTATTAATCCTGGCATAGATTTTACAAGTGGAACTAGAGTAGAAGTGCAGGCAAATAAGAGTATCACAACAGCTGAATATAAAAAAGAATTAAAAGCAAATGGCATTGATACGGACGATATTGTCATTTCTGGAGATAACAAAAATATTGGGGTTGCCCGGTTCAAAGATAAGCTCTCACGGAAAGAAATTGCAAGCTTAAAGGCAGACTTCAAGGATAAGTTTGGAGCAGAGCCGAACGTCAGCACAGTTTCGCCGACAATCGGAAAAGAGCTCGTCAAAAATGCGATAAAAGCGATTATCATTGCGTCCATTGGGATCATCATTTATGTCGCTTTCCGTTTTGAGATGAAAATGGCCATTCCGTCGGTTATTGCGTTAGTGCACGATGCCTTTTTCATACTCACCTTCTTCAGTGTAACGCGTCTCGAGCTTGACTTAACCTTTATTGCCGTTATTCTAACAATCATTGGTTATTCAATTAACGACACGATTGTTACCTTTGATCGTATTCGTGAAAATTTACGGAAGAAGAAGCGCATTAAGACGGCTGAAGAGCTTGCAGATATCGTTAACTCGAGCTTGCGTCAAACCTTTACGAGATCAATAAATACGGCTCTAACCACAATCATTGCTGTCTTTGCATTATTATTGTTTGGTAGTGAAGCAATCACCAACTTTACTCTTGGCTTATTTGTCGGTTTAATCATAGGTGTTTACTCATCTATCTGCTTGGCTGCACAAATGTGGTATGATTGGAAGAAGAGGGAACTTAAGAAAAAAGGAGTTCTTATCACTTATAAAGAAAAGCGCAAAATTACTGATGAGCCACAAGTTTAACCGTAGGATTTTCCTGCGGTTTTTCTTTTTGGGGATCATATTGCCCCCATTGGGTTAAACTAAATGGGGTATGCCGTTTTTAGAAGGGAGTACATTGAGGGTGGAGAAGGATGATCGTTTTCGGAAAGCGGAGTTTGCTGCCAAGGTAGGAATTGTCGGGAATATCCTTTTAGCCTTAATGAAATGGATAATCGGAATCTATGCGAATAGTCGTGCCCTGATCGCCGATGCGGTGAACTCGGCCTCGGATGTAGCAGGCTCCGTGTTCGTTTTGATCGTACTAAGAGCTGCCAAACAACCACCTGATGAGGAGCATCCCTATGGACATGGAAAGGCTGAGTCGATAGCGGCAATCATTGTCGCCGTGCTGCTTGTATTGGTGGGCTTTGAAATTGGGAGAGCCTCCTTTATTTCATTTTTTGCACCGATAAAGGCCCCAAAGATAGTGGCGATCTATGCGGTGCTGCTCTCCATTATAGTGAAGGAAGGGTTATTTCGTTATACATACCGTCTAGGAAAAAAACTAAATAGCGATGCTCTGATCGTGACTGCCTATGATCACCGCTCTGATGTCTATTCTTCCTTTGCAGCGCTGATAGGAATCGCTGCTTCTATTTTGGGAAGCCATCTAGGAGTTCATTGGCTCGTTTATGCTGATCCGGTTGCAGGTGTTATTGTATCGATGATGATTTTGAAAATGGCTTGGTCGTTAGGGAAGGAATCCATTCGCAACACGCTCGACCATGTACTTTCTGATGAGGACACAGTAAACTTAAGAGCAATTGTTCACGAGGTTCAAGAGGTCAAAAAAATTGATGAGCTTCATGCCAGACAGCATGGGCATTATGTGATCGTTGATATAAAAATTTCTGTGAACCCCCATATGACAGTTGAAGAGGGGCATCGGGTAGGGAAAATGGTCAAGAAAAAACTAATGGAACAAAAGAATGTTGAAAATGTTTTTGTCCACATCAATCCATTTAATCCTCAAGAACAGTAATTTATGACTCGTAACTTTTTGTGAACAACATGAATTAAAAATATCTAGGTTGCTTTTTTTATTTGAACGCCTATTCACCCTCTAGTATAATAGAAAGGTTGAGAGGTGAGTGTATGTTAAAGTCTAGAACAAGATGGATACTTCAGCAAGCTGATAACGTTAAAAAAGAAAAACTAATGAAGGAACTTAATATCACTTCTCTTGTAGCAGCCTTGCTCGTAAATCGAGGAATCGACTCGCCTGAAGAGGCAAGTTCTTTTCTGTATGGTAAGGAGCAAACGTTTCATGATCCCTTCTCTTTAATTGGAATGGATATTGCAGTATCGCGAATTAATGAAGCAATCAAAAAGTCTGAACCTATTTTAATATTTGGAGATTATGATGCAGATGGGGTAACAAGCACATCTGTGATGATGATGACACTTCAAGAATTAGGAGCAAACGTTCAGTACTACATACCAAATCGGTTTACGGAAGGGTATGGGCCAAATGAGCAGGCATTTAGACATGCCGCCGAGAATGGTGTCAAACTGATTATCACCGTTGACACTGGAATATCGGCCATTCATGAGGCGAATGTAGCTAAGGAGCTTGGGGTGGACCTTATTATTACGGATCACCATGAGCCAGGACCAGTGCTGCCAGATGCACTTGCGATTATCCATCCTAAGCTTGAGAATAGTCCCTATCCATTTCGGGATTTAGCAGGTGTTGGGGTGGCTTTTAAGCTTGCTCATGCATTGCTTGGGAAGATGCCTGAGCATTTGTTAGAGCTTGCGGCAATTGGAACTATCGCCGATCTTGTACCGTTAATTGGTGAGAATCGTCTCATTGCCAAACGAGGAATTGATTATTTAAAGAGAACTAGCAATTTGGGGCTGCAAGCATTATTGCAACAAACAAAAACGGATCCTTCGGCAATAAATGAGGAATCGATCGGTTTTCTGATTGGACCTAGGCTGAATGCAGCGGGAAGGTTGGATAGTGCGGATATTGCAGTAGATTTATTACTAACTCGTGATTCCTATGAAGCACAGACGATTGCAGAGGAAATTGAAGAATTAAATAAACAAAGACAAGCGATCGTTAATGAGATCGCAGCGGAAGCGTTTAAAGAGGTTGAAGAAAAATATCCCATCGAAGAGAATGCGGTGATTGTCGTCGGCAAGCCAGGCTGGAATGCCGGTGTGATTGGGATTGTCGCCTCAAAGCTGGTTGATCGCTTTTACAGACCAGCCATTGTTCTAAGCATAGATGAGGAAAAGGGTTTGGCAAAAGGCTCTGCAAGAAGCATCGTTGGATTTGATTTATTTCAAAATCTTTCCACCTGTCGAGATATTTTGCCTCACTTTGGAGGACATCCGATGGCTGCGGGAATGACTCTGAGTCTAAAGGATGTGGACCTGCTTCGTGATCGCTTGAATCAATTGGCTAACGAGCAGCTGAGCGAAGAGGATTTCATTCCTGTCACCCAGCTCGATGGTGAAATGGAATTAAGTGAGGTAGACCTTGCTGCGATTGAGGAAATGCAATTGTTATCGCCGTTTGGAGTTAATAACCCGAAGCCAAGAATTAAGTTAAAAGATTCTAACATTGCCCAAATGAAAAAAATAGGTGCTGAGCAAAATCATTTAAAGCTTGTCCTAGAAGAGAACGGTGTTTCTCTTGATGGGGTTGGTTTTGGCCTGGGACATCTTTATGATGAAGTATCTCCTCATTCAAAGCTCTCCGTAATTGGGGAAATAGCGATCAATGAATGGAATAATATGAGGAAGCCGCAAATTTTTTTGCAGGATTTAAGTGTAACAGAATGGCAGCTTTTTGATTATCGTGGATTAAAGCGGCTGGATAAGCTGGTTGAAATGGCATTAGAGGGGAAATGGGTTGTTTTTAACGAAAAAAACCTCCAAAAGCTTGAAATGCTAAATACCAACGCGCTCCTCATCGATACAGTCGAAAAGGCGAGTGAGCAAAATGTTACGGAGGCAAATCTTATCCTTGTCGATTTGCCGCCCACAAGGGAGCTTCTTATTTCATTGCTGCAGGGTAAAAAACCAGCAAGGATCTACGTGCATTTTCATAGTGAGGAAAGTGAATTTTTCTCTACCATGCCAACACGGGAACATTTTAAATGGTATTATGCTTTTCTTATGAAAAAAGCGCCATTTGACCTGAAGAGATTTGGAGATGAGCTCGCCAAATATCGAGGCTGGACAATGGAAACGATTGATTTTATGTCACAGGTTTTTTTAGAATTGGATTTTATCACATTGAAGGATGGGTTTATTACCTTAAATCAGGTAAAAAATAAGAAGGATTTATCGGAATCGATCACATACCAACAAAAGCAGGCACAGTCTGCTCTTGAAGGAGAGCTATTATATTCATCGGCACACCAGCTAAAAGGGTGGTTTGACCAAATGATCGATGGCTCGGTTCACGCAGAGGAGGCAATTAAAGAATGGATTTAAAACAACATATTGCGATTGTAGATGGCTGGCCAAAGCCTGGTATTACTTTTAAGGATATTACTCCATTGATGAATGATGGAGAAGCATATCGTTATGCGACGGACAAGATCGTTGAATATGCTAAGAAGCAAAATGTTGATATCATTGTTGGTCCTGAAGCGCGCGGCTTTATTATCGGCTGTCCTGTTTCTTATGCATTAGGGGTTGGTTTTGCGCCTGTGCGNNTGCGTAAGGAAGGAAAACTACCAAGAGAAACGATCAAGGTAGAGTATGGCCTTGAATATGGCAAGGATGTTCTAACCATTCATAAGGATGCCATCAAGCCTGGGCAACGAGTTCTCATTACAGATGACCTGCTAGCTACTGGCGGCACGATTGAAGCAACGATTAAGCTTGTCGAACAGCTAGGCGGGGTAGTTGCAGGAATTGCCTTCTTAGTAGAACTAACGTACTTAGAGGGTAGAAGCAAGCTAGATGGATATGACGTATTAACATTAATGGAGTTCTAGTAGAAAGAGCGCTAAAGGCGCTCTTTTTGCTTTATTGTGGGCGTTCTTCCATTTATCACCTGCAAAAATCGACAATATTTTATTTTTCTTGAAAAACAAAGCTCTATCCCTTTACATATTGTGTTTTTTTTTCGATAATAGATATTAATTCATTTTTTTATACTAGGTGATAACATGGCAAATGAACAAGTTTTGACAGCTGAACAGGTCATCGAAAAGACAAGAAAATATTTGAATGATGAACATGTCAAGACTGTTCAAAAGGCGTATGAATACGCTCGACATGCTCATCGTGAGCAATATCGAAAATCGGGGGAGCCGTATATCATTCATCCAATCCAGGTTGCAGGGATCTTAGCAGACCTCCAAATGGATCCGGATACGGTGGCTGCAGGTTTTCTTCATGATGTTGTAGAAGATACAGCGGTAACACTGGATGATCTACGCGTGGCTTTCAATGATGAAGTAGCAATGCTTGTTGACGGGGTTACAAAGCTAGGAAAAATTAAATATAAATCTCATGAGGAGCAACAAGCAGAAAATCATCGAAAAATGTTTGTCGCTATGGCACAGGATATCCGTGTCATTCTCATTAAATTGGCGGATCGTCTCCATAATATGCGGACGCTGAAGCATCTTCCACCCGAAAAACAACGGAGAATTTCTAATGAAACATTGGAAATTTTTGCCCCTTTAGCCCATCGACTTGGTATTTCCACCATTAAATGGGAGCTGGAGGATACGGCACTTCGCTATTTGAATCCTCAGCAATACTATCGCATTGTGAACCTCATGAAGAAAAAACGTGCTGAACGTGAGCAATATTTAGACGAAGTCATTGAAGAAATGCGTTCCTCCATGCAAGAGGTATCGATAAGAGCTGATATTTCGGGACGCCCCAAGCATATTTATAGCATCTATCGAAAAATGGTGCAGCAAAATAAGCAGTTTAATGAAATTTATGATCTACTAGCTGTTCGCATTGTGGTGAACAGCATTAAGGATTGCTATGCTGTACTTGGCATTATTCATACATGCTGGAAGCCTATGCCAGGAAGATTCAAGGATTATATTGCCATGCCAAAGCCGAATATGTACCAGTCCCTTCATACGACTGTGATCGGTCCAAAGGGCGAGCCGCTTGAGGTCCAAATTCGGACATTTGAAATGCACCGGATTGCAGAATTCGGGATTGCGGCCCACTGGGCCTATAAAGAGGGGAAAACCGCAGCGGAAAGCACCTCATTAGAGGATAAACTATCCTGGTTCAGAGAAATTCTTGAATTTCAGGACGATACGACAAATGCTGAAGAATTCATGGAATCGCTCAAAATCGATCTGTTCTCTGATATGGTCTTTATTTTTACACCAAAAGGGGACGTGCTTGAGCTTCCTGCTGGATCGGTGCCAATTGATTTTGCCTATCGAATTCATTCGGAAATTGGCAATAAGACGATTGGTGCTAAGGTTAACGGAAAGATGGTTACCCTTGATTATAAGCTTAAAACAGGGGATATTGTCGAAATCCTTACATCTAAGCACTCCTATGGTCCAAGCCAGGACTGGCTGAAGCTTGCACAAACTTCCCAAGCAAAGAATAAAATTCGACAGTTCTTCAAGAAGCAACGCAAGGAAGAGAATGTTGAAAAGGGTCGCGAGCTAGTCGAAAAAGAAATTCGTCAGATGGATTTTGATTTAAAAGAAATCCTTACCCCTGAGAATATTAAAAGGGTTGCCGAGAAGTTTAATTTTTATAGTGAAGAAGATATGTATGCAGCTGTTGGTTATAATGGGGTAACTGCCTTGCAGGTAGCGAACCGACTAACAGAGAAATGGCGAAAACAGCGAGATCTCGAGCAGGTGTCAACCATCGCGAATGCAGTGAATGAGTTAAAATCATTCCCTAGCACAAAAAAGAAGCGGGAGTCAGGCGTTCGAGTTTCAGGGATTGATAATCTTTTAATTCGCCTATCTAGATGCTGCAGTCCTGTTCCTGGCGATGAGATTGTTGGGTTCATCACAAAAGGGCGCGGGGTATCGGTTCACCGAGCAGATTGCTCCAATATTGATACGGCCGATGCGAAAGCAAGACTGATTCCTGTAGAGTGGGAAACAGGGCTTAATGACCATAAGGAATATAATGTCGACATTGAAATAACGGGCTATGATCGCAGAGGCTTATTAAATGAGGTCCTTCAGGCCGTTAACGAAACGAAAACGAATATTTCCGCTGTGTCAGGAAAATCAGACCGTAATAAAGTCGCCACGATTAACATGTCGATTATGATTGTTAATGTGTCCCATCTGCAGAAGATTGTGGACCGAATAAAGCAAATTTCAGATATCTACTCGGTACGTAGAATTATGAACTAGAAAGCTGTCAAAACGACAGCTTTTTCTGTATATGGAATGGTCGATTACGAGCCTTTGCTTTTGGGTTATAAAGCAACAGCGAAGAGAAGGTGTGCCAATCGACATTCTCATCATAATGAGAAGGTGATTTAATATGAAAATTGTTGTCCAAAGAAGCAAGAATGCCCAGGTGACTGTAGCAGGTGAAGTGGTTGGGAAAATCAACCATGGCTTTGTTTTGCTAGTCGGTGTCACACATGAGGATAAGCATGAGGATGCAGAATACCTTGCTGATAAGATCGTCCATCTCCGTGTGTTCGAGGACGAAAATGAGAAAATGAATTTATCCCTGCTCGATGTAGGGGGAGAAATTCTATCTATTTCACAATTTACTCTGTATGGCGACTGTCGGAAAGGAAGAAGACCCAATTTCATGGAAGCGGCAAAACCTGATCATGCCGAGGAAATCTATGAGGCCTTTAATCATCTTTTACAGGCAAAAGGAGTCCATGTTGAAACTGGTAAGTTTGGTGCGATGATGGATGTCCAATTGACCAATGACGGTCCTGTGACGCTTATTTTGGAGAGCAAGTAGAGATTATTTATCTGTATTGGAAATTTTCTCGGCCATCCTGGAAACACTATAGCTGACAAACTAGAAAAGGGTGGATCGAGAAATGAGATATAGTGATAAAGGAATGACCATTCAGCAGGGTGAAAATCAATTATTTGGCGTTGATTTTCATGATTTTTTCCAAAAGGAACAAAGCTCCAATATGGTTGAGCTTGCATCAGAATTTGGTCTTTCAGTTCGGGATGTGAGAAAACTCAAAAAACAACTAGAACGGTCTTAAATAGGCTTGACAATATAGTTGTTGCTCCGTATTATTATATAAATAATGAATGAATGATTTCTAGATGGGTCGCAAGCAAGTCTAGAAAAAAATTAACTAAACCGATGATGGAGAAGAGTAGTTAAGAACCAGATGAAAAGAGAGGAAATGTCGATGGCTGAAAGCATTTCTACATTGTGGCTTAATGAACGAACACTCCGTAGGATTCGCTCTGAAAGAGAGTTGTCTTTAGTAGGAGATGGACGTGAACAGGCGTTAACTGTAAAAGTGGAAGGGAGCATTCATTGTCTCTTCAATTAGGGTGGCACCACGGGATTCAAACTCTCGTCCCTTGTATGATTCATACAAGGGATGGGGGTTTTTTTATTTTATGCTGAATGTGATTTTAGCCTTAATGTTGCGCATGAACGGGTTTTACTCAGGACACGAGTAACGTAGAGAATGTGCGACATTAAGGCGAGATATAAGTCCAACAATAACCTTTCAAGAATGATACATATTGTTTTACAAGGAGGATTTTCATGACCATTAGTATACCGAGAGGGACACAGGATATTTTGCCGGGAGAAGTAGAAAAGTGGCAGCTTATCGAGAAAAAAGCACGTGAGCTATGTGAAAGATTTCAGTACAAAGAAATTCGTACTCCGATTTTTGAACATACAGAATTATTTACCAGAAGTGTAGGGGACACGACGGATATCGTTCAGAAGGAGATGTATACCTTCGAGGACCGTGGAAAAAGAAGCTTAACCCTTCGTCCTGAAGGTACGGCTGCCGTTGTGCGTTCCTTTGTCGAGCAAAAAATGTTTGGACAAGCTAATCAGCCGGTGAAGCTTTACTATATGGGGCCAATGTTTCGCTATGAACGGCCTCAAGCGGGGCGCTTCCGTCAATTCGTTCAATTTGGTGTAGAAGCATTAGGTAGTGCAGATCCTGCTGTCGATGCTGAAGTGATCGCCTTAGCCTATAGCTTATATCAATCATTGGGGTTAAAAAAGCTGAAGCTTATCATTAATAGTCTTGGTGATAAAGAAAGCCGCAGTGCACACAGACAGGCATTGATAGAGCATTTCCGGCCTCGAATTGATGAATTTTGCGTGGATTGTCAAGGACGGCTTGAGAAAAATCCAATGAGAATTCTCGATTGTAAAAAGGATCGGGATCATGAATTAATGAAATCAGCGCCATCGATTCTTGACTACCTAAATGATGAATCAAGGGCCTATTTCGAAAAAGTTCAAAGATATTTGACTGACCTGCAAATTCCATTTGAAGTAGATGCTAACCTTGTTCGTGGGCTCGATTATTATAATCATACTGCTTTTGAAATCATGAGTGATGCAGAGGGCTTTGGTGCCATTACAACGCTTTGCGGCGGCGGTCGATACAATGGGCTAGTCGAGGAGATTGGTGGGCCAGAAACGCCAGGTATTGGCTTTGCGTTAAGTATTGAACGTTTTATTGCAGCCCTTCATGCAGAAAACATTGCTCTCCCCCTTCATGAAGGCTTGGATGTGTATTTGGTTGCCCTAGGGGAAGATGCCAAGGATTATTCCGTTGGTCTATTGCATCAGCTCCGTATGGCAGGATTTTCAGCTGAAAGAGATTATCTCGATCGCAAAATAAAGGCCCAGTTCAAGGCAGCCGATCGAATGAACGCAAAGGTTGTAGCGATCTTAGGTGAGGATGAGCTGAAGCAGAACAAAATCAACGTCAAGACTTTAGCAACAGGGGATCAAGTGGAATATCCATTGGATCAGTTTATCGATAAATTTAAGGAAGCGTTTGGAAAATAGAGGAGGTTTTTTTCGTGTACGGCAGAACGTATTTTTGTGGTGAGGTGCCTGAACGGGCAATTGGTGAAGAAGTTATTTTAAAAGGATGGGTGCAAAAGCGCCGTGATTTAGGCGGTTTGATTTTCATTGATTTACGTGACCGAACAGGTCTCGTTCAGGTTGTATTTAGCCCAGAGGAATCGAAGGAAGCACTTGCGATAGCTGAGAAAATTAGAAATGAATATGTTCTTGATATACGTGGCACCGTCATTGCTCGTCAAGAAGGCACCGTCAATGAAAATCTTAAGACTGGAAAAATCGAGATCAAGGCAAAAGAAGTAACGATCATTAATGAAGCGAAAACACCACCTTTTATCATTGAAAATAAAACCGATGTTTCTGAGGATCTTCGCTTAAAGTATCGTTATTTAGACCTAAGACGTCCGGTTATGTTTGAAACCTTTAAGATGCGCCATAAAGTTACAAAGGTTGTTCGAGACTTTCTAGATACCGAGGGCTTCCTTGATATAGAGACACCGATCTTGACTAAAAGTACGCCTGAAGGTGCGCGTGACTACTTAGTACCAAGCCGTGTTCACCCTGGCGAATTCTATGCTCTTCCCCAATCACCACAGCTCTTCAAGCAGCTCTTGATGGTCGGTGGAATCGAACGTTACTATCAAATTGCTCGCTGCTTCCGTGATGAGGATCTACGCGCTGACCGACAGCCGGAATTTACCCAAATCGACATCGAAACCAGCTTCATGAGTCAGGATGATATTATATCGATGATGGAAGCGATGATGCAAACGATGATGAAGGAAGTAAAAGGGATGGATGTGACGATTCCTTTTGCAAGAATGCCCTATGATGAAGCGATGGCACGATACGGGTCGGACAAACCAGACACACGTTTTGGCTTGGAGCTCGTTGATTTATCGGAAATCGTCAAGGATTCAAGCTTCAAGGTATTTGCGGGTGCTGTTTCTTCAGGTGGTCAGGTGAAGGCGATTAATGTCAAGGGTGCTGCTAGCAAATATTCCCGAAAAGACATTGATGCTTTGACGGAGTTTGTGGCTGTCTATGGAGCAAAGGGACTTGCATGGCTGAAGGCAGAAGAGGATGGCTTGAAGGGGCCGATTTCAAAGTTCATTTCTGACGAGGAAGCAAATGGCATCAATGCTGCCTTAGAGGTCGAAGCAGGAGACCTGATTCTTTTTGTCGCTGATAAAAAGAATGTCGTTGCTGATGCTCTTGGAGCGCTTCGTCTAAAGCTCGCAAAAGAACTGAAGCTTATCGATCAAAGCAAATTCAATTTCCTTTGGGTGACAGATTGGCCACTGCTTGAATACGATGAGGAAGCTGGCCGCTATTTCGCCGCGCATCATCCATTCACAATGCCTGTTAGAGAAGACTTAGGTCTTTTGGATTCCGATCCAGGAGCGGTCCGTGCACAAGCCTATGACCTAGTATTAAATGGCTATGAGCTTGGTGGAGGTTCACTACGTATTTTTGAAAAGGACATCCAAGAAAAAATGTTTGCCGTTCTTGGCTTTACCCAAGAGGAGGCAAGAGAGCAATTCGGCTTCCTTCTTGAAGCATTTGAATATGGCACTCCACCGCATGGTGGTATCGCTTTAGGGCTAGACCGACTTGTCATGCTCCTTGCTGGACGTACGAATCTACGTGATACCATTGCGTTCCCGAAAACAGCAAGTGCGAGCTGCTTGTTAACGGAAGCGCCTGGAGAGGTAAGTGAAGAACAACTGCAGGAATTACATTTGTCTATTCTAAAAAAGGATTAAATGTTATATTGTCTATTCTCTATAACATTTTCTTTTAATATGATTGTTTAAAAGCAAATTGCTTGAGAACAGAGCCCTTTTCACAAAATGGTAATATGTACTCACTAGCCCCTCTTGAAGGTGCCTAGTCGATATGCTATTATATAAATAACAAAAAGAGTCCTGATGTGTTAGTGGTAAACCATGTTTTGACCTAACATATGACCTTCGGGAGTTTGCGTTTCCAAGTGGAGTAAATGCCTAGTACATAGGACTTACAAAGGCCTGGAACAGAACACCCACCTACTGAGTGTAGGTTCAAAACGAAGGAAAGAATACGACGGCACAATTGGGACTCTTTCCTATTTTACAAAAATAATCATGCGATAAAGCATGATTTTTTTATGCCTAAATTTGAAGAAAACCGATAAATTTACTTGTTTTTGCCTTTAAGTATGGTATAGTTTTTAACGGAAAAAATAAAATGAAACTTTTTTTATCCTATATAATGTGGAGTTGTTGATACATGTTGCACCAGTTTTCGAGAAATGAGCTAGCGATTGGAAAAGAAGGGCTAGACATTATGAAAAATAGCACGGTCGCAGTGCTTGGGGTTGGTGGTGTTGGTTCCTTTGCAGCTGAGGCATTAGCGCGCTCTGGGGTTGGACGATTAGTGCTGATTGATAAAGATGATGTCGATATAACCAATGTGAATAGACAAATCATTGCCTTGCTTTCTACAATTGGACAGCCTAAGGTGGATTTGATGAAAGAGAGAATTAAGGATATTAATCCTGACTGTGAAGTGATCGCCCTGAAGATGTTTTACACAGAAGAAACCTATGAAGAAATTTTTCAATATGGATTAGATTTTGTGGTCGATGCTTCCGATACGATTGTTTATAAAATTCATTTGATGAAGGAATGCTTAAAACGAAATATCCCCATGATTTCAAGTATGGGGGCAGCCAACAAAATGGACCCAACGAGATTTCAAATCGCTGATATTTCTAAAACCCATACCGATCCGATTGCGAAGGTAATTCGTACAAGATTAAGAAAAGAAGGAATCCGCAAAGGAATTCCTGTTGTCTTCTCGGATGAAAGTCCAATTGTTATTCGTGAGGATGTCAGGAAGGTCGTGGGAAAGGAAGATGCCCCTATTCGAAAGGCGCAAATGCCCCCTGCCTCCAATGCGTTCGTTCCATCTGTTGCTGGTCTTATCATGGCAAGCTATGTCGTGCGAGAGCTTCTAAAAGATATAAAAATTCAGCGTGTTGCAGATGAAAAGTAGGCCTTAAGCTCGGCCTACTTTTTTAATGAAGGCTCTTTTCTCAAACATTGTTGCTATCGAACAATCAATAATTAGACAAAATGATGCTTGATGTAGTCAATCTGTAGAAACAATGGAGAAAAGTGCTGCTCAATCTATGCGTATCGC
>DLCS01000146.1:0-6416 GCA_002480735.1 Bacillaceae bacterium UBA7792
CCGTGCGAAAACAGCCTTAAACAAATAGGCAGTCTTGACAAAATTCTACTCCAATTTAAAAACCCTCGTTCACACGAGGGTCTCTCCACTGTCTAAAATAGGTTCTTGGTCAGTTCCCCAATACCTCTTCATTATTTTCTCCCGGCCTTAACCCAATATGGTTGTATTCAGGGGAAAATACAGTAGATTTGATCGGGCAAGCGATTTGTTTTTGTACGCTTCCTTTTGAATCTGGAACTTCCACAACCATGTTTCTTTCCACGATTTGCGGATGTTCACAGGCTTCGGCAAAGCTTAAGACAGGTTCGGCACAGGCTTCGAATTCATTAAAGATATCCTGCCATTCCTCAAAGCTTCTCAAAAGAAATGCTTTTTTCACTTCCTCTTTAAAGGATTGAACATCTTGAGGTTCGTTACTTAAGCTCAATGGAAATAGATCAGGACGCCCGATTGCTTCACATAGCTCTTTCCTAAACTGTGGCTCTAGACTTCCAACTGAAAAATATCGGCTATCCTTTGTCTCATAATGACCGTAGAAGGTTCCTCCATTAAGGAGGAGTTCCTCTGGCTCTAATTCAGAATTCATCACTAAATAATTCGGTGCCGATAATGCATTCAATGTGAAACTACAGTCTGTCATGCTAATATCTAAATGCTGTCCTTCCCCTGTTCTATCCCGATAAATGACAGCCGCTAAAATCCCAATAACAGAATGCAAAGAACCACCAGCTAAATCGGCAATCTGAATACTTTGATTTGCTGGCCCTCCAGCTTTTGTACCAGAATAGCTTGATACACCTGAAATGCCAAGGTAATTGATATCATGGCCAGGACGATTTTTATATGGACCTGTTTGGCCAAAACCAGTTAAAGAACAATAGATTATCTTTGGATTCACTTTTTTTAAATCCTCGTACCCCAAGCCTAGTCGTTCCATCACACCAGGTCTAAATTGCTCCAATACAATATCGTATTCCTTAACAAGCCCTTTAACGATTTCAACAGAATCTGTTTTTTTCAAATCTAATGTTACGGATTTCTTATTTCGCTGCAGATATTGATCAGTTACCCATGCCTCTTTGTCGGTTGGTCTTTGAACATGGATCACTTCAGCCCCTAAATCAGCCAATAAGAGGGTGGCAAAGGGACCCGGAAGTAAGGTTGAGAAATCTAATATTTTCAGATTGCTTAGTAATGTCATAGGATAACACCCCCTATTTTACTAATATTATAGATTTCTCACATCTACTAAATCAATGAAAGTATTTCAGAAAATTCAGCAATATATGACAACCAATCTCCTGCTAAAGCCCTTTTACAGCAAAAAGGAGCTGTTCAAGAGCTGGAAGCAGGAAATGAACAAATAATAAAAAGCCAGAGATTTTTAGTCATCTGGCCACAAAATAATTAGGTATTCAAATCATACATCCGCCCTTTTATTAAATAGGCAGCACTTTCGGCTATATTCGTAATGTGATCCGCTGTTCTCTCGAGATAACGATTGACAAATAATAATTGGGCAACTTGATTCGTTTGCTCAATATGTGAAGATAAATAATTAGTGAGATGCTTATAATTGTCGTCACTATATTGATCCACTTCATCATCCATATCCCCTACTTCTTTTGCGAGGGCAATTTTTTCAGTAAGAAAAGCCTCTAAAGATTTATGCAACATATTCACAGATATATCTTTCATCGCCTCGAGATTGGTTAGATCTATTTGGGAGTTCGTCTTTCCGATTTTTATTGTGGACTTTGCAATATTCACCCCAAAATCCGCAATACGCTCAATGTTTGAGGAAATTTTGATGGCCCCGATTATTTTCCTCAAGTCCCTTGCCACAGGTTGTTCTTTCACAATTAGCCAAATGGCCAATTGATTAATCTCATCTTCTAAATCATCTACTTCATTATCTTCTTCAATGACTCTTAATGCTAATTCTATATCCTGATTCTTTAATGCAGTAAAGGATTTATCCAAGGAAGCAACCGTCAACTCACCCATTTCCATCATTTTCCTTTGTAATTCCTGCAAGCTATTTTCAAAGCTTTCTCGTACAACCATGGTCCACCTCCATTTATCCGAAACGCCCGGTAACATAATCTTCAGTTCTTTGGTCACTTGGCATTGAAAAGATCTTACTTGTTTCATCAAATTCAATAATTTCTCCATTTAGGAAAAATGCCGTTTTGTCTGAAACCCTCGCTGCCTGCTGCATGTTATGTGTAACGATGACAATCGTAAAATTATTTTTCATCGCTGCAATCAGTTCTTCAACCTTTAACGTTGAAATTGGATCAAGGGCGGATGTTGGTTCGTCCATCAGAATCACATCTGGCTTCATCGCAATCGCACGAGCAATACAAACCCTTTGCTGCTGTCCGCCTGATAGTCCGAGAGCGGATGATTTTAAACGATCCTTTACCTCATCCCAAATTGCGGCTCCTCGAAGACTTTCTTCGACGATCCTGTTTAATTCTGCTCTATTTTTGATTCCTTGCATTCTTGGACCATAGGCCACATTATCAAAAATACTCATTGGAAAAAGATTTGGCTTTTGAAAAACCATTCCAACCTTCGTCCGAAGCTTGATCACATCATTGGAATCATAGATATCTTCACCATCGATCACGATTTTCCCATTAATATTTACTCCATCAATCAAGTCATTCATCCGGTTTAACGTTCTTAAAAAGGTGGATTTTCCGCAGCCTGAAGGGCCAATAAGAGCTGTTACTTCTTTTTCCTTAATATTAATCGAAACATCGAATAAGGCTTGCTTCTCCCCATAAAATAAATTTAAATTATGAACGCTGATTTTGGTTTTTTTCTCAGAGGTATTCTTAAATGTTGCAGTATTTTTTCTGGTTTCCTTATGCTCTATCACTGATGTAGCCATTTCCATACACCCCTTTAATAGTCGGCTTTATTTAATTTCTTGGAGATAAAGGTTGCAGATAAATTCAAAACTAATATGATCACAATCAAAACAATCCCAATAGCGGCAGCCAATTCAATATCCCCTGACTCTTGGGTGACTAAATAGGAATGAACTGTTAATGTTCTAGCGGAAGAGAAAATGCTATCTGGCATAGCAGCCACTGTACCAGCTGTTAAAAAAATCGCAGCAGACTCACCAATTATTCTTCCCATTGAAAGAATAATTCCGGATAAAATTCCTGGCATTGCACTTGGCAAAATAACTTTATATAAGGTCTGTAGCTTTGTAGTTCCTAATGCGAGTGAACCTTCCCGATAAGATAAGGGAACGGTCTTCAATGATTCCTCTGTTGTTCTGATAATAACTGGTAAAATAATGATCGTTAAGGTTAAAGATGCCGCAATAATTGACATACCAAATTTTAACGTCGCAACAAAAAATACGGCTCCAAACAAACCATAGATAATAGAAGGAATACCCGTTAAGCTTTCCGTAGCAAAGCGGATGATTCTTACTAATCGTCCTTGCTTGGCGTATTCCTGTAAGTATACAGCAGCCAAGATCCCAATTGGGGTTGCTATGAGTAAGGAGATGAGGATCGTATATAGGGTTGTAATAATCATCGGCCATATTCCACCGTCTCCAGCAGCAGAATATTCATTGAATATAAACTCAAAACTGATCAATCGAAATCCCTTATAAAAGATATACCCAACGATTGTAACAAGGACCGCGACAGTTAAGAAAGCCCCCAACCAAAGTAGTCCGAGCATTATATTATCCTTAAGCCTTCTCAACTTAATGACCACCCTTCGAGCTGATTCTGGCCAATACAAAATTCAGAATTAAAATAAATGAGAACAAAACAATTCCAGTGGCGAACAGCATTTCTTGATGGGTACCAAAGGCATAGCCCATTTCCAGGGCAATATTTGTCGTTAATGGACGAATACTATCTGTTAAGCTGGTTGGAATAATTAAACTATTTCCCGCTACTAAGATAACCGCCATCGTTTCTCCTATGGCTCTCCCCATCCCTAAAACAATCGCTGTCATGATCCCGGATTTCGCTGCAGGTACCACTACTTTAAATATAGTGCCAACAGGAGAGGCTCCTAAAGCCAACGAACCCTCTCGATAGGTTTTTGGAACAGCTCGAATCGCTGTTTCTGCAACCGTCACAATCGTCGGAAGCATCATGATCGCCAACACTAGAATGACAGCAATTAAGCTCTGACCCTTCGCCAATCCTAAATTGTCTTGTAAAAAAGGAACAATAATGGCTAGTCCAAAAACACCATAAAGGACGGACGGGATCCCAGCTAGAAGCTGGACAGCTGGCGAGATAATTTTTGCGATGCTTTTTGGAGCAATTTCCGCAAGAAAAATAGCTGTAAATAATCCGATGGGAACTCCAATAATTAAAGCCCCAATCGTTGCGTACAAGGAAGCAACAATCATCGGAAAAATTCCAAATTGATCTTCAGAGGGTACCCAGTCCACTCCAAACAGAAAGTCTGTAATACTATATCCCCCTGCAATAAATGGATGAGAACCTTTATAAAATACAAAACCTATAATAAGCGCTAAGCTAACAACCGAAAGAAGGGCACAAAACAAGAAAACTCTCCCTGACAGCTTTTCTAAAAAATATTTCCTTCTGTTCGTTCTACCGATTTCTCCGGATTCTTTTTTGATAGGTAGGCTTGACATCCTTCATTCCTCCAAGCTCTCATTTACACATGATGTTTAGATACGAGTTTTGAATATATTTGATTATTTGACCGGAATCGCTCCTGTCTCAGCCACGATTGCTTGTCCTTCAGGGCTTAAAATATAGTCAATAAATTTTTTACCTTCATTCGTTAGTTTGCCTTCTTTGTGAACAAATAAGAAAGGTCGGGATAAACGATATGCTTGCTGCAGGACATTTTCAGCCGTAGCTTCTACCCCGTTAATCTTTACAGTTGAAATTGAATCGTCAATATATTCAAAGGAAATAAATCCTACCGCATGCCTGTTTGTAGCTACTGTTGTCTTAATATTCCCATTCCCACTCGCAACAATAGCACTTCTTATTAACTCACTTGATGAATAACCGACAATTTCTTGAAAGGCATCTCGGGAGCCGGAACCATCCTCACGGGATACAACAACTATCTCCATATCCTCTCCACCAAATTCCTTCCAATTTGTTACCTTCCCAGTAAAAATCTTCTTTACTTGCTCCATCGTTAAATCTTTGACCCTATTACTAGGATGGGTAACAACGACAATTCCATCGTAGGCAATGATTGTTTCCTGCAAACCGCTGGCCTTTTCTTCTTCCTTTAAATCACGGGAGGACATCCCTATTTCCGAGACACCATTTATGGCATTTGTGATTCCTGCAGAGGAACCAATTTGATTCACTTCTATTTTTATTGGATTTTCCTCTTTATACTTTTCGGCTAATTTTTCAACTAATGGTCCAACAGATGTGGAGCCTGATATAGCTAAGGTTTTGGAGTTCCCTTCTACTGCCTGATCTTCCTCGCTCTTACCACATCCAATCATTAGAATGGAGAGCATAAGCAAGGATATCGCCAACAAATTCCTTTTTAGAATCATATTTAAACCTCCAGGATGCACAAATGTAACTTCACTATCTAAAATAATCTTTTAGACAATGTAAAGAATAACGATGCTATGTAAATTCCCCATTAAACGATTGTAAAGCTTTTGTAAATTTTTTAGGTTAGTTAGTATAGTGTTTGGAATAAATACAAGTTTTATCGAAAAAAAAGCCAAGCCCTTAACTAGACCCAACCTTTTCCATAAAGCTTCATTAGAATTGTGTGTACTCTCTTACTATTACAAATGATCAAAATAACTGTTAATATTTTTGTTAAAATATGAATGTATCAGTCTATTTATAAATATTTTCTAATTACAGTGAAAGGAGTCAAATATTGAAAAAGCAAGGGGTTATATCATTGGGTGAAGCATTTGTTGACTTTATCGCTATAGATCCAACGAACTCTGCCTATCAACGATTGTTAGGAGGAGCGACTGTTAATGTAGCAGTTGGGATAAGGAGACATGGCATTCCTTCCTATTATTTATGTAAATTGGGAATAGACGAAACGAGTAGATTTGTAGAAGAGAATCTAATGAAGGAACAGGTTGATTGTTCTTTTTGTTCTTATCATCCAGCGAAAAGAATTTGCTC
Organism: Bacillaceae bacterium UBA7792; assembly: GCA_002480735.1. Lineage (GTDB taxonomy): Bacteria > Bacillota > Bacilli > Bacillales > Cytobacillaceae > Robertmurraya > Robertmurraya andreesenii. Next base: position 6,156 of record DLCS01000146.1, read on the forward strand.
TGTTTACATTCACTTAAATCAGTATGGAGAACGTTATTTCCATTCGTACGTGAACGAAACTCCTGATGAATGGATTACAGCTGAGGAGCTGGACAAAGATCCGTTTACAAAAAATAAAATCTTTTATTTTGGATCCGGTACTTTGTTTCATCCAATAGCCAAAAAAACAACTAATCAGGCTTTACTATATGCCGCAGAAGAGAATCTGAAGATTGCCTTCGATACGAATATTCGGCTTAAAAGATGGGAAAGTGAGAATCA
>DLCS01000146.1:6556-14416 GCA_002480735.1 Bacillaceae bacterium UBA7792
ATCAATGCAAAGAAACCATTTTAACCTATGTGAAAAAGGCTGATATCGTAAAAATGGCTGAAGATGAATTGCTATTTCTAACCGAAGCGGAAACCCTCGAACAAGGACTGGAGCAAATAAATAAATTAGAAATCCCATTCCTTTTTGTCACACAAGGAAAGGACGGAGCATGTGCTGTTCATGAAAATCTTATGGTACGTGTACCGGGAATTCCTGTTGAAACGGTAGATACAACGGGTGCTGGCGACGCTTTTATGGCGGCCCTTCTAGCCTGTTTTCATGAAAAAGGTATCCCCAAAAATGAGGCTGAATTAACAGATTATACAGAGTTTGCCAATAAAGCCGGCGCCATATCTGCCACAAAATTCGGCTCTCTGTAAAGAATAGGAAAAAGGACATGTTCCCATCGGATATGTCCTTTTTTCAGTTTTCTATGCTTAAATTTCTTTGTAAGTACTATGTTCGATCCCAAAAACGTTGTTGAGCGATAGCATTGACAAATTCCTCGCCAAAGTTTGGAGTATTTGCAGCAAAAACGACCCCAGCTAGGTTATTGTGTTCTGATGTATAAATATATGGCTGTCCAGTCGAAGCTATACCAATTGGCTTATAGTGTCGATATGCTTCATGCACGTATTCTGTAACATATTGATCGAAATTTTCTTGATTTCCACTATTTCCTCCGACGACATAAAGAGAATCGACTAAATAAGGACTAGTTGTGATAAAGGTGTGGGTAACCTTGATCTTTGTTCCATCGGCCCCTGTAACTGTACCAAGCTTATCACTGATTATTTCAACGAAGACTCCATTTTGCTGGAGGAAGTTAAGTACAGCAGCTACTTCCCCGCCGTTAAACCCATTGCCAATTAAGACACCTACTTTTAACGTAGCTGCATATTTAGGCGTACTTTCCTGACTAAGAGAAGCATAGCTCGTTGAAATAGGTAGATGGGATCCAGTTGGGGGCTCAACTCCAATATTCTCAGCAACAATTGAAGCTAATTCTTTATCCACATTGGCCAATTGGTTAACATTTTGCTGACGGACCGACTCGCTTTTTACTTTTCCGAGTTGAAAGCTAAATCCATCGATTGTATGCTGCTTTTCAACAGGGGTTAAGCTGTTCCAGAAAATTCTTATTTGCGAATAGAAATCGTTAAATGACTCACTCCGAGCACGGATAACATGCCCTTCTACCTTTTTTGGATAATGCTCGTATCCACCTTCTTCTGGAGGAGTCTCGTATGGCGTATTATTTGCGAGTGAATTTTGATGATAGTCTACTTGATCGACATCGATTCGAACCCGCATTGGGCCTCGTCTTTGATTATTATGAAATGGACACAGGGGCTTATTAATTGGAAGCTCCTGAAAATTCGGCCCCATTCGATGTACCTGCGCCATATGATAAGCGATAAGCCTGCCCTGCAATACGGGGTCATTGGAAAAATCAATTCCAGGAACGACATTGGCAGGATTAAATGCTGCTTGCTCTGATTCCGTATGATAGTTATCAATATTTCTATTTAGTGTCAGCTTGCCGACTAATTGAACAGGAATGAGTTCTTCTGGCCAAAACTTTGAAGGATCAAGAATATCAAAATCATATTTAAATTCATCCTCAAGTGGAATTAGCTGGACACCTAGTTCGTATTCTGGATAATACCCCTTGTCAATAGCTTCTCTCAAATCCTTTCGGTGGAAATCTGGATCCAGTCCGCCAATTTTAATCGCCTCGTCCTGAAGGAGCGAGTGAACACCAAGGACTGGTTTCCAGACGAATCGAACAAATGTCGCAACTCCTCTGTCATTAACAAATAAATACGTATTAATGGACCAAGATTCCAGCATTCGGTAACTTCTTAAAATTCCCCTGTCTGACATGATCCATGTTACCATATGAAGCGAGTCTGGATTATTCGCTACGTAATCCCAAAAATAGTCGTGTGCGCCTGTAGCTGTTGGGATATCATCATCCTGTTTGGCTTGGTACGCATGAATCATATCGGGAAATTGCATCGGGTCTTGATTGATCAATACAGGCATCCCAATGGTTGTCAAATCATAATTTCCTTCTTCTGTATAAAACTTCACACCCTTACAACGTAAATCCCTTGCTGTATCATAGGATCCTCTTGGCCCTTGTACAGTAGAAAAACGGCACGTAATAGGAGTCTTTTTCCCTGGTTCTTGTAGAAAACAGGCCATTGTCACATGCTTCATCGACTGGTAGGATTCAAACTCCCCATGGGCACTGTAGCCTCTTGCATGAACCACTCTTTCTGGTTGCTCTTCCTGCACAAAATGAGACATTTTTTCAAAGTAGTGCCAATCTTGATGTAATGTGGGGCCGCGTTCACCAGCCCTTAAAATGTCTCTATCGTTTGATATTGTTCTCCCTTGATTTGTCGTTAACGGCTTTCCTGTATTTTTTATTCGGTATTGATCCATTTGCTCCTGTTTGGCGTTATTAATAGGCGTTTGGTTTCTTGATGACTTCTCATCCATGTGATCACCCACCCTAACATTTTGATTTGATTTCCAATTATATACTATGTGATTTTTCCGAATATATACATTCCATTACATTTGATGTACACATGCTCAGGCCCACGGCGGTACTTGGAGCACGACAGTACTTCTTTACACCATATATTGATTTTTCCATTTAAATAAGTAACTAATGATCAGAATGGGTACCGTATACATACAATGAAATTTATTAATAAGGGGGAAGTGATTATGAAATTAACACATGAGAAGGCGATTGAACTACACGGTTTTAATAACCTTACGAAATCGTTAAGCTTTAACATGTATGACATATGCTATACCAGCACGAAAGAGGAACGTGAGGCGTATTTGCAATATATTGATGAGCAATATAGTGCTGAAAGGCTAGCAGATATTCTGAAGAATGTCTCAGATATCATTGGGGCACATGTATTAAATGTTGCAAGCCAGGATTTTGAACCTGCGGGTGCAAGCGTAACGCTACTAGTCTCAGAAGCACCAATAGAACATGCCACATCAGAAACATTCGAGGAATCACCGGGGCCCCTTCCTGGTTCAGTTGTTATGCAGCTGGATAAAAGCCACATCACTGTTCATACATATCCGGAGTTTCACCCAGATGAAGGAATTAGTACCTTTCGAGCGGATATTGATGTAGCAACCTGTGGAGAAATATCTCCGTTAAAAGCACTTCACTATTTAATCCGCTCATTTGAAACTGATGTAATGATTATCGATTATCGTGTCCGTGGTTTTACAAGAAAAAAAGATGGGTACAAGCTATTCATCGATCATGAAATTAATTCGATTCAAAACTATATCCCTGAAGATGTCGGTGAACAATTTGATATGATTGACGTGAATATCTATCAGGAACATATTTTCCATACGAAATGTAAGTTACGAGAATTTGACTTGAATAATTACCTGTTTGGTTACACAAAAGACAAACTAGCACCTGATGAGCAAATTGAGATTACCGAAAGAATCAAGCTTGAGATGGATGAAATCTTTTATGGAAAAAATATTGTCCAGTAGGGCTCTTATTTCTATTCGTATTACATTAACCTTTAGAGTGAAGAACAGAGAATGACGAATAGTGGCAGTCATAAAAAAGACATCATCCACTTGCCTTTTACAAGAAGATGATGTCTTTTTTCTTTAATCGTTAACATCTTTTTTCCAAAAACCGACCATTAATGCTGTTACAATCGAGCCAATGATGATCGCTAATAAATACAGTAAGGCACTGCCTGTAACAAATGGAATGACGAATATTCCTCCGTGAGGGGCTGCCAAACCAATATGAAAGACCATTGTAAGAGCACCGGCTACAGCAGAACCTACTACGGCAGACGGAATCACACGCCCTGGGTCAGCAGCCGCAAACGGAATTGCCCCCTCTGTAATAAATGTCGCTCCCATGATATAAGTTGTTTTACCAGTTTCTCTTTCCTGCTTTGTAAACTTTCTTTTGAACAATGTCGTAGCAAGGGCTAGTCCTAGCGGAGGCACCATTCCACCAGCCATAATTGCAGCATGTGGAGCAAAGTTTCCAGCATCAATCATGGCAATTCCAAAAGTAAATGCTGCTTTGTTAATTGGGCCACCCATGTCAACAGCCATCATTCCACCCAAAATAAGTCCTAGTAGCACAAGATTTCCCGTTCCCATGCCGCCAAGCCAATCTTCGAGCAACCTATTCAATGCCTGTACAGGTTCAATGACAATATAAAGCATGATAAGACCCGTAAGCAAAATACCGAACAATGGATATAAGAGAACCGGCTTGATTCCTTCAAGAGATTGTGGCAAGCGCTCAAATACACGTTTTAGGCCTAATACTAAATAACCTGCTAAGAATCCAGCAATAAGCCCTCCTAAGAACCCTGCTCCCCCATTCGCTGCTAATAATCCACCGACCATACCTGGAGCAAAACCCGGCCGATCCGCAATACTCATCGCAATGAACCCTGCTAAGACGGGAACCATTAGAGCAAACGCTGTTTTGCTACCAATTGTACTTAATGCAGCGGCAATTGGGTTAAAATCAGGAGATTTCGGATCAGCCGCATGAATACCAAAAATAAAGGATAGAGCGATAAGAATACCACCACCGACCACAAATGGAAGCATATTGGATACACCGTTCATTAGGTGTTTGTAAAAGCCCTTTCTCTCTCCACCTTGTGCTGACTTATCAGCTGATCCAGTTCCTTGATAAACAGGGGCATCTTGCTTTAAGGCTCTCTCAATCAAGCCTTGCGGATCCTTAATACCCTGTGCAACAGGAACCTGGATCACATGCTTCCCATTGAATACATCCATATCAACCTTTGTATCAGCTGCCACAATGATTGCTTTTGCCTTATCGATCTCTTCCGCGGTTAAGCGATTTTTTACACCCGTTGAGCCGTTTGTCTGGACCTTTATCTGTACACCCATCTCCTTTGCTTTCGCCTTCAAGGCATCTGCTGCCATATACGTATGCGCAATTCCTGTTGGGCAGCCTGTAACTGCAAGGACCAAATCTTGATTGGAGATGGATGTCTCAGCTTCTTCAGCTGCTTCTTCCTGTTCAGAAAGCTCCTTCTCATCTACAATTTTCATGATTTCCTCAGCAGTATTGGCATGCAGAAGCTTGTTTCGAAACTCCATATCAATTAAGAAACCGGATAGTCGAGACAAGGTTTCAAGATGGGTATTGTTTGCGCCTTCACTTGCGGCAATCATGAAAAACAGATGGCTTGGCTGTCCATCTAATGCCTCATAGTCAATCCCCTCTTTAGAACGACCGAAAGCAATTGCCGGTGTTTTTACGGCCTTCGTTTTAGCATGGGGAATCGCAATTCCTTCCCCAATCCCTGTTGTACTCTGAGATTCACGTGCCCAGATAGCTTCCTTATAGGCCTCTTTATCTGCTAATTTTCCTGCTGTATATAATTTTTCAACTAGTTCATCTATGACTTCAGCTTTTGTCTTAGCAGTTAAATCAACAATAACAGTGTTTGTTTGTAGAAGCTCTGTAATTCTCATGATGTCATCTCCTTATCAAGCAGTTCTATCTCCACCTTTGGCAATACTTCTTCTACTCTTGATTTGTTACATAAATCATTTGAAAAGGCTGTTGCCGTGCCTGAGGCTACTCCATATTGAAAAGCCTTTAAAAAGTCCCCGCTCTTCACATATTCCGCTAAGAAACCAGCTACTGTGGAATCACCAGAACCAACTGTACTAACCACTTCACCCTTAGGTACAGTTGCAACTGCTGTTAAGCTGTTATTGATGAAAACAGCTCCATCGCCTCCCATGGAAACAATGATATTCTGTGGCCCCTTCCTTAACAGTTCTTTACCAGATGCAATTACTTCATCTAAGCTTGTTAAAGTTCTATTTAGAATCTCCCCTAATTCATGATGATTGGGCTTTACTAGAAAAGGCTGGTACTTCAATAGATTTTTGAGCGACTCACCAGATGTATCAACGATTAGGTGGCTCCCGTTCTGAGAACATTGATTGGTCAAGGCTTCATAGAATTGAGTTGAAACGCTTGCAGGGAGACTACCAGCAAGCACTACATAATCGTCACTAGTAAAACTCTGAAATTTTTGCAGTAACTCTTCCTGCTTTATTTCAGATATATAGGAGCCAACACCATTAATCTCCGTTTCTTCTTTTGTCTTTAGTTTAACGTTTATTCTTGTTGGCTCTTCCACATATATAAAGTCATTGGAGATCCCTTCTTTGTTCAATTCATTCCGAATAAAATCCCCCGTGAAGCCACCAAGAAAGCCTAAAGCAATACTATCGATATCTAAATTTCTTAACACTCGTGATACATTAATTCCTTTTCCACCGGGAAAAAAAGAGACATTCTGCGCTCGATTTAAGTCGCCTAATTTAATTTGGTCCGCTTGTACAAGATAATCAACCGATGGATTTAATGTGCAGGTATAAATCATGATGTCACTACCTTTATCTTGGTCTGTTTCAAAAAATCATCTAAAATCTCTTGTTCCACCTGATTCGTAATGATAGTTGCTTGTTTCAAGTCGCTAATTTGCGCAAAAGCAACTTCATTGAACTTAGAATCATCAGCTAGAACATATGTCTCCTGTGCTAGATTCATGGCTGTACGTTTTACTTTTGCTTCTTCAGGGTCAGGAGTAGTATACCCATAATCAAGATGAATCCCATTGACTCCAATGAAGCATTTATCAAAGCGGTATCGGCTCAAACTGTCAATGGCCCCGCTTCCAATTAAAGCTCTCGTTTTATTTTTTACATAACCGCCAATGATATAAGTCTCTATTTCCTTTTCTAGAAGTGCATCAAGATGAGTAAAACCGTTTGTGACAACTTTAATTTTCTTTGACACTATATAAGGAATCATCTGGTAGGAGGTGGTACCGGCATCTAGGTAGATGCAGTCGCCATTATTAATAAGATTTGCTGCATATTTGGCGATGATATTTTTTTCATTTGTGTTGATCATAGATTTCTCGAGAATACTAAGCTCTTGTGCCTTTTGCTGCACAATGGATGCTCCTCCATGAACACGCTTCAACTTCTTTTCTTTTTCAAGCTGGCTTAGGTCTCTTCTAATGGTCGATTCTGAAGAATTCGTCTTCTCCGCAAATTCTTGTATCTTAACACTATGCTTGCGCCTCAATAATTCCAATATAATATGATGTCTTTCAGGTGTGAGCACGACTATCTTCTCCTCCACGGGGAAATCATGAACAACTAAATATTAGCGGATGCCAATATATATTTCAATCAGATTTAATCAAATTCAATCAAATTTAATCATTTTTTGTCACAAAACAACCATACTTTTTCAAATTTCTACATCCGCTTCCTCATATATCCTATTTTCTACCTAGTAAGGCCTAGCAGAATGAACAAATAGAGTGCCAGTAAATTTGAACTGACACCCTTAATCATTTTACAAAACCTATTTATTTATGATTCTTTTACCGCATCATCACAATTTTTCTTTTCTTCCATTCATAAAAAAATACCCATCTCCATATCAAAGATCAGGTACCACTTTACACTACTTAAAACGACAGTTGAACCCTCGCACCATTCGCATATAGTTTAGCATTACTTTCGCATGACGGCCTTCAACGGAATAAGGATTTTGTAAACGTTCCAACCGATAAATAAATTCATGATCGCATCTACAGCGGTCTCCGGTGTATCGATAACACATATCATGTCTTCGGCAAGCAGCATCTACAGCATTAACAGGAGCACCAGGACCACTACATCCTGGACCACACCAATTATAGCCGGGAAAGAGACAAAATCTTGGCATCCCCTCACACCTCCTTACAT
>DLCS01000146.1:14529-24985 GCA_002480735.1 Bacillaceae bacterium UBA7792
CTCACACCTCCTTACATTACTCTCTTAATAAACAAGATATGTTTGTAAAGAAGGATGGTATAGCCATGTATCTATGGTTAAAATTATGTCGATTCAAGTTTGATTTTGGCGTAAAACTAGTTGTCCTAACTCAAATAAAAAGCCCAAATCCTTTACCGCCCATGAAGGTTCTATTTATAGCTACTATGATTCAAAAGCTGTTTTTTCTGGAAATATGCCACCTTCTCTTACAAGGCAAACTGCCAATCTTTGAGCAGCTCGATCAAAATAAAACTTAGTAGGAATATTTTGGTCTGGTAAACTTTCTAACTCTGAAAACTTCCTGGTTATTTTATTTAACTCAATTTTACCCATAATCTTCTAAGGGCATATGTTTTATAGCTATTGGTACGTACTTTATAAATTGACTAATTTCATGCAGAGATAATAACAGATATCTTTCGACTTGGAATAAAGAAGAGGTTTATTCTAATCACTAAAAATAAATAGTGGTGCATTCGGCACTAGGTAACCCCTCAAAAAAAACCTTAAAAGGCACTTGGCCTATCAAGGTTTTAAAAACACATTATATGAGGAATTTCAACTATTTTACCTGGTGATTTCGGGTGGTGATAGCGGCGCCGTTCCATAACCTTCGTGCGGAAAGGCTTTGGGTTGCTTAATCAATTGGAAACAAATCTCCCTTAGGGATAAAAGGAAGATGTTTCCCTTTTGGCAGTAAAAAAGCATGTTTTCTTTTAATCATCAAGCGGTCACATTCTCCATCCGTAATGATTAAGATAGGACCATTTTTGGGAAAATCCGTTGCATTCTCGAGCAAATCAATTCCTGGCTGAAGAATTGTTCCTCCCCGTCCTTTCACTTTAACCCTTTCATCTATTTCCTCTGGGGTCATGTATCCTGCATCGTAGGCAGTAGCATCGCAAAAGACGACACGAACTGCCGGAACATCTCGGGCAACGCTATAGCTTGCAATGGTTCCAAGTGCTTTGGCCAGAAGTTTTTTATCCATAGATCCCGAAGTATCAAGCACCACGCCGAACGTTCTTCCATGCTCATCACCCCCTACATCAACATAAGCGGGGCGTGGGATATTAGGGGTGCTGGATTGCCTTCTGGAAAGCCTTGTATATGTTCTTCTCTTTTCGACAGGCTGAAAATGATAATCAAACCATTTTGCGAGTTCCACATCCCATTTAATCGGTGGCATGGCAAGAGCTTTGATTTCTTCAACTAACCCTGCTGGCAAATACCCCCTTTTTTGCTCTTGGTGAAAGCTCAAGCCCTGTGACAAGCAGCTTTTGTAAAAATCCTCCAAACTAATGCCGTTTCTTGGATCCCAATAAGTACTATTTCCTTCATCTATAATATCACTCCCACCAAGTCCACGGAATGTATACAATTTTCGGTAGGTTCTCATATCCGTTATAATACGGTCATAGATGCTTTCTGCATTGAGCCCCTTCAATTCCTGATCCAATAGGCCGCCAACTTTAGGAAACTCTCCTATTCCCATTTCAATTAGCCAATCGTTAATAACATAATCACAAGCAACATTCCAAAAATAGTGATTTCTTCCCTGTCTTCTTTCATGATGGCAAAGACCTGCATGTAAATATTCATGGGCCAAAACAAATTTACACTCTTCGAACGAAAGTCCGGCTGCAGGATTGATATAAATTTCTTTATGAATTACATCGATCGCAGCGATAGATATTTCCAACCGTTTGCAAAGGATTGAATCCTCAATTAAGGTGAAGTTGGAGGCTAATGACCCTAGAAGCGGGTAGGAATCCAAAAACCAATTTTTTGCTTTTTGCGCTTCCGTTAGCTGATCCTTCTTTTCTCCTAAACTACTCGCATGGCCACTTGCGACATCGATGGCACTAGATACTGCTTGTGCAATGCCTCTTCCAAGCAAATCACCCCATTTGATTTCTCCTCCCCAATAATACCGATCATCATCAAATATCAGATCCGACTGCTTAGCACCCCCTACGCTCCATCCAGTATAAACTGGATCAATGCCTTTTTGGAGCAGCATCTTGTACAATGACTCTTCATCACGCGCATGAAAATCAACTGGTACTCTGAATTCCCCAGGAGGTTTTCCTAATTTCATTTCATATAGAAACTTGGAGACAAATGCATCGCAGGCAATGTTCCAAAGAGCAGGGTTCTCTTTATCCTTGAAATGTTCAAAACCCAAATGGAGGAGACAATGAGCTAGAATATACAGCCATTCCTCTGGTTTGACTCTTTTTTTCGGATGTACATGGATTATCCCTCCTTTTGTCACGACTGCATAGCCTTCGTCTGGACATAGGTTTCCTTCTTGGCGGTTGAAGTAAGCGTGCGTCACGAGCGGCGAAAACATAGGGTGGTTAGCAATCAAATTGTATCCTTCTTGGTAAAGTTTCGTTGCGATATCAATTGATTGCTTATTTTTACGCATCCTTTTTGTCCTTCCGTTCGGCTAGTCTTGGTAGATCACGAATGATCTCAGTCATAAACCAGTCAGGCAATCCTTTTTCTTTTTCTGAACTAGAGACAACTAATTGTGCCATTTCATGACTGATGGAAGCTAAATCTTTAATGAGAGCTTTTGCTTGATGAGCAAACTGACGCTGACTGGGATGAACGGCATCTTTTTCACTTGGAAGCTCTTTAATAATTTGAGCACGGAAACTTTGTGTTAAAAAATATAACACATCGCGATTTTCAGGTTCATGTGGAAACTTCATGTCCCCATTGAGAATTTTATTTAAATGATACTTTGTATGAATTTGTTTATGAAATGTTTGGAATTGAGAAGCATGCTGGGGTGAAACACAGCCAGCAGCTAATATTCCAACCATTTCATTCGTAAGATGCTCTTCTCCAAATTCATAAAGGACATCACTTAACATATGCCAGCTTCGTGGTGTTGAAAAGGGTTCTTCATGCTTTGGCGGTTCTGTCCACAATTGATCTGGACGAATTTGCAAGTATTCAATCACAAATGGATGGATGCCAAATCCAATCGCCCATTCCATCCAATCTTTGTAGGAAACATGAAGCTGGGCATGAAACATACGATTAATAAGGGCTGAACTCATTGTTTTCACAATGGCACTATCTTGTGCTCGGTTACCTGCTCCAATGACAATCGATCCTTTTGGTAGCATATATTCACCAACTCTTCTGTCGTGAATAAGGCTATAAAATGATTTTTGGACCTCATGCGAACAAGCGTTTAATTCATCTAAAAATAAGCAGTATGGTTCGTCTCTTGCAATTAAATTAGGGGGACAGAATTTTGTTTTTCCTTCAATAATTTGCGGTACACCCATGATATCCTCGGGGGCAAGTTGACTTCCCAACAGCGAAACACACGGCAATCCGACTTGACATGCGAATTCTTCTACAAGGGATGATTTTCCGATTCCAGGGGCTCCCCAGATAAAAACAGGACGGATGATAGCTACATTTAATAGCAGCTCCATTAATTGTTTTTGTGTAACCTTTGCTCCTAAATTCATTCGTTTCTCCTTAAATTAAGTGTCTTTGAATCAATTTTAGCACATTTACCCTTGTATCCTAAGCTAAGTTGAAGCTCACTTACACAGTCAATAATGTCTTAATTAATATTAATAATGGAGGGAATATTTTTGCTAGTATCACAAACATAGGAATCTTATGAAGCCGAAAAAGAATAGAAACAACTAGAAATAATGCTTTTTTAGCCCGTTCCTCTATTGTCTCTATAGTATATTGTAGTATGATAACGAAGAGGATTTTTTCGTTAAAAGGAGCTTATAAAAGGGGAATCAATGTTTTAAGAGATTTTGCGAAAAATCAGGCCTAGAGACTAAGAAAATCGAGTGTAAGAACAATCAATTTTCGATTATCGGTAGGAGAGAGGCTTCCAACAATAGGCGAAGGGCACACTTTCACGCCTCCTGTCAAGTAGACAGTAGAAAAATAATATTGGAGGATGAATCATGAATATTCGTGAAATTGATGAAAAAGACAATCAAGCAATGGAGCAAATTATAAAACGCTCACTGGAATCATTTGGCTTAAACATTCCTGGAACAGCCTATTTTGATCCCCAACTGAGCAGTCTAGCACAATTTTACAAGCAACAGCCAAATGCAAAGTATTGGGTTGTCGTGGATGAGCAAGATCAAGTGGTTGGCGGTGTGGGGATTGCACCATTTGGACAGAAGCCTGGGATTTGCGAGCTGCAGAAGCTATACATTACCCCAGAAGTTCAAGGTATGGGGTTGTCGAGGAAGCTGATGAAAGTTGCACTCGATTTCGCAAAGGAACACTATACATACTGTTACTTAGAAACAATGGAGAAACTTGAGGTTGCTAATCTCCTATATATCAAATTAGGTTTCCAGCAACTCGAAAGACCACTAGATGGTTCTGAGCATAGTACTATGGATGCTTGGTACATAAAAAAATTATCGTAAAGGAGAAAAGGACCACTCCCGAGGAAGTGGTCCTTTTCAATTAAACCTTAGATTTTTATATAAATAGATTCAAATGATGAACTCTTACATATGAACAACTTTTCGCTTAAAACGGTCATACCGTAATGGCTCAATCGAAATCGTTGTCTCTTTTCCGCTAATCATTTCCTCGATTAACTTACCTGTAATGGTTGCTAAGCTGATTCCGTCCCCTTCATGGCCAGCAGCAATATAAAATCCTGGCACTTCCTCGACAGCTGAAATGATTGGCAAATGGTCTTCTGTCCAAGGTCTAAAACCAGTATAAGTGCGAATGATATTGAAATCATCTAGTTTTGGGAAGAATCTCAAAGCTCTTCTAGCCATGGTTTGTACGACATTAAAATCGACCCTTGCATCAAAACCAACAAATTGACGACTGCTACCAATCAAAAAGTTTTGACTTTCTGTTGGCTCAAGCACCAGAGCCACACCATGTTTTAGAGTTTCGGGATCCGCAATACGCTCTCGTTGAAATTTGTTCATTAAATATCCGAATTCCATCACATTTCTCATAATAATCGGCTTTTGTCTTCCTCCGACCATAATATGCCCTTTTCTTGGCTTAATAGGAATCTCGATATCTAGCATTTTCCCGATAAAAGGAGCCCACACTCCTGCTGCATTCACTACCTTCTTTGCCGTAAAGCTGCCATTGGTAGTTTCAATCAAGAATTCTTCCTTTTTTGAAACCTGCTTTACCTCTGCACGAGTGTGTAATTTCAGTCCATACTCCTTCGCTCTATCGATCAACGAGTAGCAAAATAAATAAGGATTAATAAGTGAATCCGTTTCACATTCTAAGCCACCCGGGATGTCATCGGCAAAATAGGGCGATTCCTGACGAATGTCTGAATGGTCTAAGAGCTTAAATTTCAATCCAGCTTGATTCTGGATGTTCACCCATTCATTAGCTACTTCCATTTCGGCGTCATTATCGCATACCAATATACTTCCTTGAGTACGGTACTCAAACGGCAAATAGAGATCCTTCTCCAATTCAGCCGTTAATTCCTGGCTAGCCAAAGACATCAGACTATCAAAACCAGGATCCTTATCAACGATGGTAATATTTCCATCACATCGTGAAGAGGTTCCACTTGCTAAATCCCCTTTTTCTATTAACATGCAATCAATCCCGGCTTTTGCAACATAATAAGCAATCGCACAGCCCACGATCCCGCCACCGATAATAGCAACTTCTGCATGATTTTTGTTGGTCATTTCCAATCCCTCCTTTATCCGTGCACTATATCATAATAAGCCTCTTCCATTCGGGAACGGCCTTTTTCAATGCCCGGATGGAATTGTATGGTTGCGTTTTCGCGAATCGTTCTAACATTCATCTTTGCTTGCTGAATTTGATTTTCTAGTTTTGCTAGGTTCTGTCCTTTTCTTTTTGCAATCGATAATCCAGCTAATGTACCTTGAGCCCGAGCAACCTTTGCGCTTTCAATACCGGTAATATTTCCTGCAACAAAAAGCCCCTCCAGTGGTGTCTCCATCTGTTCATTATGGACTGGGACATGACCGCCAAGTTCTTCAATATATTGAAAGGGACAACCAATGACAGCCGCAAGCTCAGCTAATGGGTAAAGCCCGCCAGCAATACAGACAAAATCAACTTCAATGTTTCTTTCACTTCCAGGAATGATTTCTCCATCCGCCGTAATATCGCATATCGTCACAGACTCTACTTGATTCGTTCCATTTATTCGGGTCACGGCCTTACGGAGATGAATAGGCATACCCCACATTTTCACACCGCTTTTAGGAAAAAACTTTACAGCCAAAGCTTTCGTCCCATCCCCTTTCATGAATCTACTGCCAAAACGGATGGCTGTGGATGGAGCTAAATGAGCAATTCGTAATAGCGCTTTCATAACTTTCTTAGGGCTTCCATGACTTTCGGTAGCTGAATTAATGGCTGGAAGTGCCATGCATTCCAAGTCAATTCCCGCTAGTTGCATTTCCCGCGCAATTGCTACAGACAATACATTGACACCGACAACGATCCCTTTCTTTCCAACACGAACGCGGTGCACGTTTGTCATCACTTGAGCAGCACCAATCGACATGACCCCTGGAAGTGTCCATCCTGGTATGGGCGCTGGGCTTTCCGCCGCTCCAGTTGCAATCAAGAGGTTTTCAGCTTCCAAAATCCCTTCATTTGTGTAGACGCTGAAACCATGATCAGTTTTTTCTATGGTGTGGGCGGAAATGCCACATCTGATATCTGTATTCAATTCTTTTGCTTTTTCTAAAAGAATCTTGCTTTCTTCTATTCCATTCCACCATTTCCCATCTGGTTCCTGATGGAGTTGACCGAGCAGTCTTCCTCCTGGCTTCAGAAATTCATCAATGACAAGAACATTCAAATTCCATTCTCGGGCAGCAATAGCTGCGGATAAGCCCGCAGGACCAGCACCTATAATCAGCACATCATACATCTGGCTCATCCTCCTTTTCCCCTTTAAGTTGTTTTTCAAATTCCGCATATGTCCGAGGCAAATCATCTTGATTTTCCGTTGATTTAAAGGGGGAGAACTGTTGTTTTCCACTTTCAATAATCATGTCTGGATTTAGCTCTGTCAAACACGCCCGAATACCAGGTGTTCCGTCGACAGTCACCCGACATTCAAAGCAATGACCAATATTACAATAAATCCCTCGTGGTGAACCACTTTCTTCATGAACACGAAGCGTCCGTATTCCCTGTGCCAAAAGTGCGGAGGCAATTGTGTCTCCTTCATACCCAGTATATTTTTTCCCATCAAATGTAAAAGGGATTTCTTTCTCAATCGTTAATTTGCCAAGGACAGGATGATCCAAAATTCGATGACTATTCATAATTCGTCTCTCCTATTCTTCCCAGAGATACTGGCCTTACCGGTGGCTGGACTTTCAATGGAATTTGGTGCGGTTGCTTCTCTCCCGATACTTTTTCCAAAATGGCATTCAATGCCGGACGACAAGTCCTTCCACCACAATAGCCCATTCCCGCTCTCGTGCGTAATTTTATTTCCCGCATTGAACATTGATAGTTAATAAGGGTTTGCTCTATTTCTTCTAAATCAACTTCTTCACATCTACAAATGACGATCCTATCCATCTCTCCATCCCCCATCAAAACTTGGTAATTTTTTCTGCTTGAAAAAATAGAAATAAAGTAAAGCCTGATATTTATGAGTATAATATTGTTTAAGAAAATTATAGACTGAATATTCTCGATTGTATTTGTGGAAAACATCAAACAAAAGGAGCATAATTTGTGAAAAATCACAAAGGCAATGCTCCCATTTCTTTTTTTGCTCATGATTTGTATTTGCTGAAAAATGTTATGTCTGAAATAATCGATAACAGCAATTCTATCCGCGCCATAACTTTGCCAAAAATAAAGGGAATTTTATCGAGTTTGTCGAAGGGAGTTATCAGACAATACGATTAGAATAGAGGGAGGGAAATCATGGAAAGGCTTAATGAAGAAGCAATCCAAAGAAAGCTAACAGACAATCCAAACTGGAAGCTGATCGATAAAAAGTGGATTGAGCGCAAGTATCGATTTCAGGAATATCTAAATGGCATAGAATTTGTACAGCGTGTTGCCCAGTTGTCAGAAAGCATGAATCATCATCCCTTTATCTCCATTGATTATAAGCTTATATCGATAAAAATTACTTCCTGGCGGGCAAAGGGATTAACTGATTTAGATTTCACCTTAGCACAAAAATATGATGAATTGTATTTACAAATGAAAAGGTAGAGGAATAATAGCGAAAGGGAGAATGTGAATATGCTTTCCGCAAAAGTTGCTTCCATTTGGAGGTACCCAGTCAAGTCAATGATCGGAGAGGAAGTAAACGCTTGCGAAATTACCGAAAAAGGGTTACTCGGAGACAGAGCATATGGTGTCATCGATAATGGAACTGGAAAACTTGCAAATGCTAAAAATCCACACAAATGGCCCAATATGTTTCAGCATCGAGCTACATTTATTGAACCACCGCAGGAGCACACTTCAATTCCTCCAGTTAGAATAACTTTGCCAAGTGGGGATTCTTTCGTTAGCACAGACGACTTCATCGAAAATGAGTGGGTGGGCAAAACCTTAACAATCGGCGATGTGCAGCTAAAAGTTTCTCAGGAGACAAAGAGATGTGTGATGACAACACTGGCTCAGGGTGACCTTCCGAAAGATCTAAATGTGTTAAGATCTATTGTCAGAAATAATGCCGGAAGCTTTGGAGTTTATGCTACGGTTGCTAGAACTGGGCGGATACGTATCGAAGACAGAGTTGAAGTTTACTAATTTTGCTTTAAAGAGGGTTGGTTTTCGAAGAATGGAACCAATCCTCTTTATTTTAACTTTACCAAAAATAAAGGGTATTTCATCAGATTTGTCGAAGGAATTCTTAGACAAACGAATTAGAAATATTAGGAGGACTTTTATGGGTAATGCTTCAAAACCTTTCATGAGAAATTTTGATAGCCTCGAAGATTTTGTCGACGTAGTCAGTGAAGTTTTAAATTGCCCAATAACTGTCGAGGATGCCAATCATCATCTACTTGCCTATAGCAAGCATGATGAGAAAACGGATCCTGCCAGAATATCAACGATAATAAGAAGAAAAGTTCCTGAGAATGTAATAAATATGCTTTGGAAGAATAATATCATCCCTACACTCTTATCCAGTAAACGTCCATTAAGAATTAAGGAAATTTCAGAAGTCGGACTAGGAAACCGAATTGCCATTTCTATCCGTAAAAATGAAGAAATCCTAGGGTTCATATGGGTCCTCGATCAAAAGCAAAATATCGATGATCAAGACCTTGATTATTTAGTTGAAGCAAGTAAAGTAGCAAAGAATTTGTTGTTAAAAATTCAAACAAAGATCAATAAAAAGCAAAAGGACCAACAAGAGATTTTCCGAATGCTACTGAAAGGGCATTTTATGGATGAACGGAAAGCAATCATGCAATTTGAACAACTAGGGATCAGGCCCCCTTCCACATATTCAATTATCATTTTTAGATTTCAAAACTGGATATCTGACTCTTTTCATAAGCAACTAATTTATGTGATGGAAACCATACAGAAGCTAAATATTATTTTTTATCAAATAGAAGATCATGATTTTATTATTCTCGTTGCCTCCAAGACAAAGCAACCAACCATCGAGCTGCAAGACTATATAGAAACCTTTGTTTATAAAATGAAGGAGAGGTTCCAAATTGATGGCTTGCAATGTGGTTTTGGAGGTATCTATCATAATCTTCAGTTCATACACGCTTGTTTTAGTGAGGCGGAAGCAGTTCTTGAACTTAAGGGGATTTTTCCAAATGAACTTTTAAACGTCTATGGATATCATCAACTTGGGTTATTTAAGCATATAAAATCCATTGCCCCTTCCTATCAAAAGCCCGAGCCCATAATTATTTTAGAAGACTATGATAGAAAGAATAACAGTGAACTTTTAGTCACCCTCGAATCTTATTTGGATCATGACTTGAATATAAGTGAAACCGCCAAGCATTTACATATTCACATCAACACACTTAATTATCGATTAAAGAGAATGGCTGAAATAGCACAAATTAACTTCAAAGACTTTAATGAAAAAGCTGAATTATACTTGAGCCTTAAACTGTATAAGTATCTTAAAAATACTCAACCTATCAGCTAGTCGTATAAAAACAGGCCCAAACCCTTGCAGAACAAGGATTAAGGCCTATTTTTTTGATAACCAGCGGGACGTTCACCCTAATTATAAGAATGATTTAATGCTTGCTAGGATTGTAAGAATACCGATAACAATGACGAACACGTTGCTCCATTTGCCTCTGTATTTAGCAAGAACAGGTACTTTTCGGATTGCATACATTGGTAATATACAAAGAATGGCAGCAACTAGCGGACCGCTGAGAGAATCAATGAGTCCAAGAATACTTGGATT